>DATASX010000132.1 GCA_036269075.1 Sporichthyaceae bacterium | reverse complement strand
CGTGGGCCTGTTCGGTTGCCTGGTGGGAGCGGCGATGACCGGACGCTCCCGCTTCTGGGAGGCGACCGACAAGGCTCGGGCGCTGCTGGGGATCCCGGCGGCATGGCTGGTGATCGTCCTGCTCCGGGCCTGGGTGACGGCGACCTGGATCCGGCCGGCGCCGTCCTCGATGGCCCGGCTGAAGGTGGCCGGCGGGTCGTTGTCGGGCAGCTTCCACTACGGCCCCGGCGTGATCGGGCTGGTCGCCGCGGCCTATCTCGGCGTGCTGGTCGTCCGCGACGCCCGCTGGAGCTGATCGCCCGCTGCTCGCGGCGTCCGGTCAAGCAGACAGACACCCTCGCCGGGTAGTGTCGGGCGGTCGCCCTGCCACGGTCCCCGGGGCGCGAGCGTCCGGCCGCCACCGGATGAGGGGTGCGGGATCTTCGCGAGTAGGACGCATCAGGTGCCCACCGGCAAGGTGAAGTGGTTCGACGTCGAAAAGGGGTTCGGGTTCCTCTCGCGCGACGGCGGCTCCGACGTGTTCGTGCACAAGGACGCCCTGCCCGCCGGTCTGGCGAGCCTGAAGCCCGGCGTCCGCGTCGAGTACGGGATCGTGCAGGGCCGACGGGGGGACCAGGCGCTCTCGGTACGGGTCCTGGACCCGTTGCCGTCGGTCGCCGCGGCGAGCCGCAAGTCCCCGGACGAGATGGCGCTGCTGATCGAGGACCTCATCAAGCTCCTCGACGGGTTGTCGAACTCCTACCGGCGCGGCCGGCACGCGAGCAAGTCCGAGGCCACCCAGACCGCGGCCCTGCTCCGCGCCGTGGCCGCCGACATCGAGCTCTGACCCCCGGGCGTCCGCCGGCCCTGTTGAAGATTTAGGTAGCGCCTAGCCCTCGAGCAGGCCGAGCAGGGCGGCGGGGGCGTCGGCCGGGCCGTGCATCGGGGCCCAGCGAGCACCGGAGCGGAAGGCCAGGTCGGCGGCGGCGTCGGAGTCGTCCGCCGGGGCCAGGATCAGCAACTCCGGGAGCCCGGCGGCGGCCGGAAGTGGGTCCTCGTCGTCGGTGGCGCGGCAGTCCGACAGCAGAACCGCGACCCGCCGGGCCGCCTGGCTGGCCGCCAGTTCGGCGCCGGCCCGGCGCAGGGCGGCCGCCAACGCGGTCACGCCGTGACCGCGTAACCGCAGCACGTCGTCGACTACCTCGCTGGGCGTCCGGATGGACTCCATCGAGCGCAGCACCCGGACCTCGCGGGCGAAGGACAACACGGCGTGATCACCGGGTGCGCGCCACGCGCAGGCGGCCGCCGTCAGCGCAGCCGCCGCCAACCGGGCCCCGCCCATCGAACCCGACGCGTCCACCAGCAGGCACAGCGCCAACGTCGGCCGGCCCCACTGACGCACCGTCAGATCGGCACCGGACATGGGCCGCCGCAAGGCCCGGGCCTCGGCCACCGCCGGCAGCGAGGCGTCGAGGTCGAGGTCTCCGCCGGCGTCCCAGGGCGCTGACTGCATCCGGCCGATGCCGCGCCGGCGGGGCGCTCCGGCGTTGGCACGGTCCAGCACGATCGCGGCGGCCAATGCCCGGGCGGCGGCGCGCAACTGCTCGTCGGTGGCGCCGGAGGCCTCGGCCAGCAGCGCGAGGGCCAGGTCCGGGTCCTCGGCCAGGATCTGGGCGAACGCCTCCTGGTCGAGGACACCGACCTCGGGGGACAACTCGCTGAACCGCGGCTTGGCGGACAGCTCGGAGCGGGGGGTGGTGCGGTCGGCGGGTCCGGCCCGACGCCGGCGGCCCGGCCCCGGATCGGGGTTCGGCGGGCCGGCCGGCGGCGGGCTCAGGCTCCCCCCGACGCATCACTCCCGTCGTCGTCGCGCGCGTTCTTGAACACCTCGGCGTAGAGCTCCCGGACCACGGCCTCGGAGTCGCGGCCGCTGCCCTCACGCAGCCGGATGCGACCGGACAGCGCGACCAGGGCCGCGTCCAGGCCGACGTCCCAATCGGTGACCGCCAGCCCGCGCCGGGCGCCGAGCGCGACCGCGACCCGGGCCGTGTCGATCGCTCCGCGTACCGACGAGCCGATCCGGACCTCCGGGTGCGTCCGGGTCCGCCGGACCAGCTCGACCACTGACGTCCGCCAACCAGCGGGCACGGTCGGCGCGCGCAGCTCGACGATCTCGGCCTCGGCCGCCGCGTCCTGGTAGCCCATTGCGATTCGGCACACCCGGTCGTAGATCGCCGCGGCAATCCGGGCCGTGCCGACCGAGTCGAACGGGTTCATCGCCGCCACCAGCCGGAACCCCTCGGCCGCGCCGACGCACCCCAGCCGCGGGACGTGCAGTTCACCCTCGCTCATCACTGTGACGAGCACGTTGAGGGTCTCCTCCGGGATCCGGTTGGCCTCCTCGACGTAGAGCAGCGAACCGGCCCGCAGCGCCTCGACCAACGGGCCGTCCACGAACGTCGCCGGGCCGTAGCCGCGCTCCAGCACCAGGGCCGGGTCGAAGTGCCCGATCAGCCGCGCCGGGGTCAGCTCGGCGTTGCCCTCGACGAACACGAACGAGGTCTTCGAGTCGGCCGCCACCGCCCGAAGCAGCGTCGTCTTGCCCGTTCCCGGCGGGCCCTCCAGTAGCACGTGCGCACCGCAGTCGAGCGCGGCGACCAACAATTCGGTCTCCCGCGCCCGTCCGACTACCGCCCGGTTGTCCTCGCTCATGCGCCTCCGTCAGCCTTCAGGCGGGCAACATCTGCGGACGTCGTCCGCAGATGCTCCACAACCGGACAATGCACCCGCTCGAACGACGGTTGAGGACGTCGTCCTCAACCGTCGTTCGCGATTGGGCGGTGCTCAGTGCTCGTGGATCATGACGCCGCGGATGTTCTTGCCGTTGAGGAGGTCGTCGTAGCCCTCGTTGACCTCTTCCAGCTTGTAGGTGCGGGTGATGATCTCGTCGAGCTTGAGGTCCCCGCTCTGGTAGAGCCCGAGAATCTTCGGGATGTCCGTGGTCGGGTTGCAGTCGCCGAACAGCGAGCCCTTGACCGTCTTGCGGAACAACGTCATCAGTGCGGACGGCAACTGGATGTTGTTCAGCTCCAGCCGGTTCAGCCCGGTGATGACGACGGTGCCGCCCTTGCTGACGGTGTGGAACGAGGTCGTCACCTGCGGCTCGGTCACCAGGTCGGTGGTGATGATCGCCTTGTCGGCGCCGACGCCGCGGGTCAGCGTCATCGCCAGCTCCATGGCCTCCTCGGAGGTGGCCACGGCGTGGGTGGCGCCGAGTTCGAGGGCCTTCTCCCGCTTGTTCTCCAGCGGGTCGACGGCGATCAGATTCTTCGCGCCGGCGTAGCGAGCGCCTTGTACGGCGTTGATGCCGATGCCGCCGACACCGACCACCAACACCGTCTCACCGGGCTGGACGTCCGCGGTGTTGACCGCTGAACCCCAGCCGGTCGGCACGCCGCAACCGACCAGCACGGCCTTGTCCAGCGGGATGTCGTCGTCCACCTTCACCGCGGAGTTCTGGTGGATGACGTTCCACTGGCTGAACGTGCCGATCATGCACATGTTCCCGTAGTTGCCCTGTGGGCCCGTCATCGGGAAGCGCTCGCCGGGCAGGTAGCCCTCCAGGATCGTGGCGCCCATGTCGCAGATCGACTGACGTCCGGTGGCGCACCAGCGGCAGTGTCCGCAGTTGGGGATGAACGAGCAGACGACCTTGTCGCCGGCCTTGACCCGGGTCACTCCCGGCCCGACCTCCTCGATGATCCCGGCGCCCTCGTGGCCGAGCACCATCGGAGTACGGCAGGGCAGGTCACCGTGCGCGACGTGGATGTCGGAGTGGCACAACCCGGCGTGGGTGTAGCGGATCAGCACCTCGCCTTCCTTGGGACCGTCGAGGTCCAGCTCCTCGATCTCAATCGGCTTGCCGGGCTCGTAGACGACTGCGGCCTTGGTCTTCATCGACACTCTCCTCCGCGGGTTGGGGTGGACCCATCCTGCCTCGCCGCGCAAGAGACGCAAGAGGTCAGAAGGCCGGCGGATAGGGCGGTTCGAAGCCGTCCGGACGTTGGGCGGCGACCGGGGGGAACGAGAGCCCGGTCGCCGGCCGGTACGCCTCGTCGTCCCACAGCGCCTCGTCGCGGCCGGCGGCGTCGGTGCGGACGTTCGTGGCCGGTTGCCAGTCGGGGATCGGCGGTGGGGCGGCCCACGCCTGCCGGGTCCGGACCAGGGTCGAGCGCCGGTTCTCCCGGGCCCGGTGGATCACGAGCAGGGTGAGCACGACCATCGCGCCGGCGGCGATCCCGAAGCCCACGTCGCCACGCAGCGGCAGCGCGATGCCCAGCCCGCCCCCGACCACCCAGGCGAGTTGCAGCCACGTCTCACTACGGGCGAAGGCGGAGGAGCGCACGTCCTCCGGGACGTCGCGCTGGATCATCGAGTCGAGGCCGAGCTTGCCCAGCGTCTGCGTGAAGCCGGTGATCAGGCCCGCGGCCAGCACGGTCGGCAGGCTCCAGACGGCACTGCTCAGCACCATCATCGCGGTCTGCACCACCAGCAGCAGGATCAGCATGACCTCGGGCGTCCGCTGCTTGATGAGCGCGCCGACGCCGGTACCGAGCACGCTCCCGATGCCGGCCGCGCCGACGACCAGGCCGATCGCGGCAGTGTCGGCCAAGCCGCCGAGCGGGTGCTGGCGCAGCAGGAAGGCGAGGAACAACGTCAGGAAGCCGGACATGCCCCGGAAGGCCATGTTGGCGTTCAGGCCCAGTTGCACGGACGGCCCGACGTAGCCCGCCTTCGGGGTCGCGTCGCGGCCGATCAGGATCGGACCGGTCTCGCTCATGCTCGCCTGGCGTTCCTCGGCCGCGGAGTCGACGCGTTTGGGCAGCCGGAGGGACAGCACCGTGCCGACGACGTAGATCACCGCCGCCCCACGTAGCGACCATTGCGGGCCGAAGACGTGGGTGACGGCGGCCCCGAGCCCGCCGACCACCGACGAGGCGATCAGCCCGGACATGTTCATCCACGAGTTGGCGCGCACCAACGGCACCGACGTCGGCAGCAGCCGGGGAACCCCGGCCGCCCGGGTCACCCCGAAGGCCCGCGAACAGACCAGCACCCCGAACACCGCCGGGTAGAGCCACAACGAGGCGTGCTTGACGGACCCGGCCATCGACCACGCCAGGAACGCGCGGCCGCCGAAGGTCAACGCGAGGGCATAGCGGCGCCCGGAGCGGAACTTGTCCAGCAGCGGCCCGATCAGCGGCGACAGCAACGCGAACGGCACCATCGTCACCAGCAGGTAGAGCGCCACCCGGCCGCGGGCCTGGCCCACCGGGACCGAGAAGAACAGGGTTCCGGCGAGCGCCAGGGTCACCGCGGCATCGCCGGCCGAGCTGACCCCGGTCAGTTCGGTGAGCTTTGCCAGGCCGGTCTCGCCCGCGCCCTGCGCGTTGGTTGCGCGGCGGATCGTGCGTCGGGTACCCGCGCCCGCCTTGCCGGCGGCCCGCAGCGTGTTGCGGGCGACGCCGGCCCACGCCTGTTTCGGCCGCGGCCCGCTCAGCCCCGGGGGGCCCGGAGGCGGGCCGGTCGGCCGAGAGCCGGGACCATCGAACGCCACGACTCCATCCTGCCCGCTCCCGCGCAGGATCCGGTTGTCCGGACGGCTCGGATTTCCGGGTGTTTCATCCCGCTTTGCCGCACATGTCCCGGAGCGTGACCGGGCCCGGCAAGTGGTGTTCCTCGCTCGTCAACAGACTCGATCGGCTCGGGAGCGCCGCAACAGGCTCGCAAGCTCGCTTGCCGCGCGCCCCGCTCGCCTCACTCGCCTGTGCCGCGTGGGCAGCAGGTGCCGCGATGGGAGACAATCAAGGTGAACCCCGACCAGTTCCGCCAGGAGGACCACCGTGACCACGCCGACCCGCACCCGGCGCGCGACGTTGGACTCGGTGTGCGCCGACGCCGTCGAGGCGGCTCGGGAGGCCGCACTGCTCGAGGCTCCGGGCGAGGTGGGCGACCACCTCGGTTGTGAGGCCGAGGACGAGCGTGTGGTGACCCACCGGTTCGCCTGCGCCAACCCCGCCTACCGCGACTGGCACTGGGCGGTCACGGTGGCCCGGGCCTCGCGCTCGAAGCTGCCCACCGTCGACGAGGTCGTGCTGCTGCCCGGCGAGACGGCAGTGCTGGCTCCGGCCTGGGTGCCGTGGGAGGACCGACTGCGCCCGGGCGACCTCCGCCCCGGCGACATCCTGCCCCCCGGCGAGGACGACGACCGTCTCCTGCCCGGTTGGGCGCTGGGCGAGCGCGATCACTTCGACCCGGACGCCGCCGACGAGGTCTGGATGGTCGCCGCGGAGGCGGGTCTGGTCCGGCCGCGGGTCCTGTCGCCGATCGGGCGCGATGACGCGTTCGACCGCTGGTACGGCGGCGAGCGCGGTCCGCAGGCCCCCATCGCGGTCGCCGCCGCAGACCAGTGCGGCACGTGTGGGTTCCTGTTGCTGATGGGTGGCTCGCTGGGTCGGATCTTCGGGGTCTGCGCGAACGAGTACGCCCCGGACGACTCCCGCGTGGTCTCCCTGGACCACGGCTGCGGCGCACACTCGGAGGTCGTGGCGCCTCCGGCGCCGCTGAGCGAGCGGGCCTTGCCGGTGCTCGACGAGACCACCTTCGACGTGCTGGCCGGCGCCAACCCGGCACTGCACGCGGACGCGGCCGTGCTGGTCGACAGCGAGGTCCCGGAGCCCGTCGACGATCCGCAACCAGACGCCGAGCAATGACACCGCTTCTGCTGCCTGTCGCACCGATCCGGTGGCTCCGATAGGTACGACAGGCAGCAGAAGTGCGGCACAGGCGGGCGCGTTCGGTACGGCGGCCCTGCGGCACAGCGTGCTCGAGGCCTGGACGGCGTCTCCTGCCCGATTTCGGGAGGACGCGAACGCCGAGGAAGAACTGGTCCGCGGCGGCTACCGCGACCGGTTGGTCGTCGAGCTCGCGCAGAACGCGGCCGACGCGGCGGCGCGGGCCGGTGCCCCGGGCCGGCTGTACCTACGTCTGGAGACGGCGACCGCCGGGCCGGCGACGCTGATCGCGGCCAACACCGGGGCGCCGCTGGACGCGGCCGGGGTGGGGTCGCTGTCCACCTTGCGGGCCTCCACCAAGCGCACCGGTCCGACCGTGGGTCGGTTCGGAGTCGGCTTCGCCGCGGTCCTGGCGGTCAGCGAGGCCCCGCAGGTCCACTCCACCACCGGCGCAGTCGGATGGTCGACGGAATTCACCCGCGATGCGATCGCTGCGGTGCCGGAACTCGCCGCCGAGGCCGACCGCCGCCGCGGCGCCGTCCCGGTGCTGCGGCTGCCGTTCGAGGTGGCCGGTCAACCGCCGGACGGGTACGACACCGCCGTCGTGCTGCCGTTGCGCGACGCCGCTGCCCTCGACCTGGTCACCCGGTTGCTGGCCGAGGTCGACGACGCCCTGCTGCTGGCCCTGGCCGGTCTGGACGCGATCGAGATCGTGACCCCGGACTCCCGCCGCGAACTGTCCGCGCAGCGGTCCGGCGCCTGGGTCACTGTCCGGGCCGGCGCGAGGGTGACCCGGTGGCGCACGGTGCACCGCAGCGGGGAACTGCCCGCCGAGGTCGTCGCCGAACGACCGGTCGAGGAGCGCGCCGACTGGCAACTCACCTGGGCGCTGCCGATCGAGGACGACCGTCCGGCGCCGCTGCCGGACACCGTCCGGCCGGTGCTGCACGCCCCGACCCCGACCGACGAACGACTCGACCTGCCCGCCCTGCTGCTCGGCTCGTTCCCGGTCGACTCCTCCCGGCGCCGGGTCGCGCCGGGCCGGGCCACCGACCTGCTGCTCGACGCTGCTGCCGAGGCCTATGCCGACCTGGTCGCGGCGCTCGCCGGCGCGGTCGGCCCTGCGGCGGCCGCGCTGATCCCCGGCCCGGTCGGTGTCGGCGAGATCGACGCCCAGTTGCGTCGCGCGATCCTGGAGAAGCTGGCCGACCGCTCGTTCCTGCCCGCCGCCGACGGCGGCCTGCCGCTGCGGCCGCGCGATGCGGTGCTGGTCGCAGACTGTGGTGCGGAGCTGACCGAGGTGCTGAGTCCGGTGCTCGGCGGCCTGCTGCCGCCGGGTTGGCCCAGCTCGGCGCTGACCCGCCTGGGCGCCCGGCGGTTGAGCCTGGCCGAGGTCGTCGACGAGTTGGCCGGCATCGACCGGCCCCCGGCCTGGTGGCGCTCCTGCTATTCCGCGGTCGACGGCGGTGACCGCGAGGCGTTGCGGGGCCTGCCGGTGCCACTGGCCGACGGGCGGCTGGTCCGCGACCCCCGCGAGGTCCTGCTGCCCGGCGATGTCGACGCGCAGACCCTGTCCGCGTTGGGCCTGCGGGTGGCGCATCCGGAGGCGGTGCACCCGTTGCTGGAACGGCTCGGCGCCCGGCCGGCCACCGCCGAGGCGGTGGTCGACCATCCGGCCGTCCGCGGCTTGGTGGCCGGGTTGATCGGCGGGTATCCCGAGGAGCAGCAGGCGGTGGCCGAGGCCTTGCTGACCTTGGTCGGGGCCGCGCCGTGGGCGACCCGGCCGTGGCTGGCCGAGCTGCCGTTGCCGGACGTTGACGGTGAGCTGACGCCGGCCGGGGAGCTGCTGCTGCCGGGCGGTGCGCTGGTCGACGTGCTGGAACCGGACGCGTTGGGCGTGGTCGACGAGAAACTCCTGGAGCGGTTCGGCCCGGACGCCTTACGCGCGGTGGGGGTGCTCGACTCGTTCGCTGTCGTCCAGGACACCGACCTGCCCGCCGATCCGGAGTGCGCCGACCACGACCTCGACGGCGAGGAGGAGTGGTTGGCCGCGGTGGCCGCCGCCGCGGGCAGCGGCGGGCCGGCGATCGTCGTCGTGTTCTCCGCCGTCCGCGATCTCGACCTGGTCGCGGCGGACCGATGGCCCGCCGCGCTTGCGTTGCTGTCCGGGCCGGATCTGCGATCGCTGGTGACCGAACCCGCTCGGGTCCGCCGGGCGGACGGCCGCGGCGCGGAGCTGCCGAGTTACACGGCCTGGTGGCTGGGCGAGCATCCGGTGCTCGCCGGGCGGCGACCTCGCGATCTGCGAGCCCCCGACGCGGACCTGGTCCTGCACGGGCTCTGGGACGAGGCGCCGCCCGGCCTCGACCTGTTTTTCGCTCGGGCCCTGGGCGTCCGCACGGGCCTGGCCGAGCTGCTCGACCGACCTGACGGTCCGTCAGAACTGTTGGCCCGCCTGGCCGATCCCGGTCGGCATGTCGGGCGCAAGCAGTTGGGGGTGCTCTACCGGGCCCTGGCCGCGGTGGCGCCGGAGCGCGTGCCGGAGCAGGATTACCTGCGCGTGCCCGACGGTCCGCGTACCCGCGTGGTCCCGGCCGACGACGTCGTCGTGGTCGACGCCCCGGACCTGCTCGCGCTGTGCGCCGACGTCGCGTTGCCGGTGGCCGTCGAACTGGCGGCCGACCTGGCCGAGGTCCTGCTGCTGCCGTTGGCCTCCGAACGCACACCGGCCCCGGTGCTCGACGCGGGGGAACCGGTGCCGGTGCCCGTCACCGTGCGGGACCTGCTGGGTCCGCGCTGTCCGGCCGAGTACGTCGAGCACGAGACGTTGCGGGTCGCCGGTCCGGACGGGCCGGTGGAGGTCGACTGGCGGTGGGTCGGCGGGCATCTGCACGCCGCTACCACCCGCGGGCTGGCCTTCGGACTGGCCTGGGCGGCCGGCGCGTGGGAGCGCCGGTGGTTGGTCTGTGCGGCGCTCGAGGATCCGGAACAGTTGCCCGCGGCGCTGGACGAGGAGGACCTGACGCCCCGCGTATGAGAGAGCGCTCTCCGCGTATGAGAGTGGGGGGGGGG
>DATASX010000131.1 GCA_036269075.1 Sporichthyaceae bacterium | reverse complement strand
CCCCAACGGGGACGGGACCCAGACCCTGCGCTGGGTCGAGACCGAGGAGAACATGGCCCTGCTGCAGGCCGCCTTGGAGCCCCTGTCGGCTCCGCGACCGGCCGAGGACGGCGCCAAGGACACCCGCTCCCCGGCGCTGCGCCGCGCTGATGGTCTGGTCGACCTGGTCGCGATGACCCTGCGCCACGGCGAGCTGCCCATCTCCCGCGGTGCCCGCCCGCACCTGATCATCACCATCACCGAACCGGCCCTGAGGTCCGACCGCGGGCTGGGCATCACCGCATCCGGGGAGCACCTGTCCAACGCCGCGGTCAAGCGGATCTCCTGCGACGCGGACCTGACCGCGATCCGCCTGGACACCAACGGTGTCCCGCTGAGCATGGGCCGCACCCGCCGCACCGTCAGCCCCCAGCAGTGGCTGGCACTGATCGCCCGCGACAAGGGCTGCGTGTTCACGGACTGCATACGGCCGGCGCACATGTGCGAGGCCCATCATCTGTGGCATTGGTCAGAAGGCGGACCGACCGACCTGATCAACCTCGCGCTCGCATGCGGTCGACATCACGACACGATTCACCAGCAGGGCTGGCAGATCGTGATGGGATCCGACGGAAGACCAGAACTGATCCCACCACCCTGGATCGACTCGCAGCGAAAACCCAGACGCAACAGGCACTGGGAAGTCCAGACCGCCCTGCACCTGCGCTGAACCGCGGCGCACTGGCGTGGGTAACGTGGCCATCGTGCGCATCGCCACCTGGAACGTCAACTCCATCAAGCAACGCATGCCGCGGTTCCTGCCTTGGCTGGACCAGCGCCTGCCCGACGTCTTATGCCTGCAGGAGACCAAGCTCGACGACATCGGCTTCGAAGCCCTGACGGCCGGGGAATTGCGCGCCCGCGGATACGAGTTCGCGATGTTCGGCGAGGCGCGGTGGAACGGCGTCGCGCTGCTGTCGAAGGTCGGCTTGGCCGACGTCGAGCGCGGACTGCCCGGTGCGCCCGGCTTCCCGCACGAGGAGGCCCGCGCGATCTCGGCGACCTGCGCGGGGCTGCGGGTCACGTCGGTCTACGTCCCGAACGGTCGCGAGCCGGACAGCGACCACTACAAGTACAAGCTGCAATGGCTGGCCGCGCTGAGGGACCGCGTGGAGGCGAACGGGCCGGCGCAGTCGGTGGTCTGCGGCGACGTGAACATCGCGCCGGCCGACGCCGACGTGTTCGACCCGGCCGCCTATGTCGGCCAGACCCACGTCACCGAACCGGAACGGGCCGCACTCGCTGAGATCGCCGGGCTGGGCCTGCGCGACGTCGTCCGCGATCGCTGGCCGACCGAACGTGTGTACAGCTACTGGGACTACCGCGCCGGGATGTTCCACCAGAACCTCGGCATGCGGATCGACCTGATCCTGGCGGGCCAACCCATTGCCGACCGGGTCGCCGCTGCCTGGGTCGACCGTCAGGCGCGCAAGGGAACCGGTCCGTCCGACCACGCACCGGTGATCGTCGACCTGGACACCGCGCCGGACGGCGACATCGGCCCGATGGTCCCGCCTCCGTCGGCGGCCCAGGCCAAACGAGGCACGAAGAAGTTGCCGCAGGCGAACTGAACGGAGGTTCAGCGGCAGGTCGGCTGAACCTGTTCGACCAACGGCTCCAGAACCCGGAGCAGGCGGCCCCGCAGTAGCGCGGCGGAATCCGCGAACCGTTGCTGAGCGGTCACGTACTCGGTGCGGCCCGCAGGGGTCTCGATCGCCACGGCCGCATAGCCCAACGCGGACAGGTCGTAGGGGCTGGCCTGCATGTCGAGCTCGCGGATCTCCCGGGCGAGCTCGAAGCAGTCAGCAACGAGTTCCGAGGGCACGAACGGCGTGAGTTTGTAGGCGACCTTGTAAAGGTCCATGTTCGTGTGCAGGCAGCCACCCTGCTCGTGCTCGGCCATCGCCGCCCGGGAGAGCTGCGTCTGGTTGAGCGGGCGAGCGGGGGGAGTGAAGAACCGGAACGCGTCGTAGTGTGTGCAGCGCATCGGCGCCGCCTCGACGATCTGCGCGATCTCCGCCTCGGGCAGTCGCAGTGGCCAGGAGGCGTGCCGGATCTCCGCGGTCCGGTAGAGCATCGCCCACTCGTGCAGGCCGAAGCAGCCGAACTGGGCCCGCCGGGTCGCGGTTGCCCGCAGCAGTTCGATCCAGTGGCTGACGGTCGCAAGCCGTTCGGGATTCGGCGGCTCGAGGCAGACGCCGTCGGCGATGGTGCGGTAGCCCGGCCAGTCGCGGTGCGGCGCCTGGCCGGCCAACGTGATCCCGGCGCCGGGGTGCCAGCGTCGCAACTGCGCGGGACGCTGGGAGTAATAGGTGAAGAGGAAGTCGTGCACCGGATGGGCGACACCTCGTCGGCCGCGGTCCAGGTGCGGCGTGATCCAGTCGTCGACGCGGGCGTGATGGGCTTCCTGGCGTGCCGCCCAGGTCGCTTCCTCCAGAACCACTGCCACGTTTCGAGCCTACGGTGGTTTGTTGGGTAACCTCGCGGCCGTGCGCATCGCGAGAGTCACCTACCAGGACAAGCAGATCTTCGGCGTCGTCGACGGCGATCCCGGCGAGGAGATGTTGGCGCTGGTCGAGGGCGACCCGCTGATCGCCGGCATCCAACCCACCGGGATGGCGATCCCGCTGGCCGATGCCCGCCTGCTTACCCCGGTGATCCCGCGCAGCAAGGTGATCGGGATCGGACGCAACTACGCCGACCACGCCGCCGAACTCGGCAACGAGGTGCCCGCCGAGCCGCTGCTGTTCCTCAAGCCCAACACCTCGGTGATCTCGCCCGGCGACGCCATCAAGTACCCGCGGCAGTCGACCAACGTGCACTACGAGGGCGAACTCGCGGTCGTCATCAGTCGACCGTGCTGGGACGTCCCGGCCGAGCGGGCCGCCGACGTGATCTTCGGCTACACCGTCGGCAACGACGTGACCGCGCGCGATCTGCAACGCAGCGACGCGCAGTGGACGCGGGCCAAGGGCTTCGACTCCTTCTGCCCGCTGGGCCCGTGGATCGTCACCGACCTCGACGTGTCCGACGTGGCGCTGACCACCGAACTCAACGGTGAACTCAAGCAGGCGGGACGCACCACGGCGATGGTGCACAAGATCCCGCAGTTGATCGCGTACATCACCTCGGTGATGAGCCTCATGCCCGGCGACGTGATCCTCACCGGCACCCCGTCCGGCGTCGGGCCGATGCTGCCCGGCGACGAGGTGTCGGTGACCATCGAGGGCATCGGGACGTTGACGAATCCGGTCGTGGCCCGGTGAGCGAGCGTGCGAGTGAACCGATGTCACAGTGCCAGCCAGAATTGAACCCGCACAGGGTCACCAGAGGCGCGGCGGTGACGGGCCGTCAGGGGAGTGGCGAGATGGAGAAATCAACGGTCCGGGTGCGCTTCGCGCCGTCACCGAGCGGGGACCTGCACATCGGCAACGTCCGCACCGCCCTCTACGACTGGGCCTACGCCCGGCACACCGGCGGGACCTTCGTGTTCCGCATCGAGGACACCGACGCCGCCCGGGTGACCGACGAGTACATCGCCGCCGCGGTCGAGTCCATGCGCTGGCTAGGCCTGGACTGGGACGAGGGCCCCGAGGTCGGCGGCCCGCACGCGCCGTACCGGCAGAGCGAACGGCTGGGCCTCTACCAGGAGTGGTCGCAGCGCTTCCTCGACTCCGGCCATGCCTACAAGTGCTACGAGAGCCCGGAGGAGGCCGAGGCTCGCTCGCAGCGGCAGAAGGCCGCGGCGTTGCCGCCCGGCTACGACGGCCACAGCCGCAATCTGACGGATGCTCAGCGCGCCGCCTACGAGGCCGAGGGTCGCAGGCCGGTCATCCGTTTCCGTATGCCCGAAGGCACGACCACCTTCACCGACCTCATTCGCGGTGCGGTGACCTTCGAGAACCATCTGGTTCCGGACTTCGTGCTGATGCGCGCCGACGGCTCCCCGCTCTACACGCTCGCGGTCGCCGTCGACGACGTGCTGATGCAGATCACCCACGTCGTCCGCGGTGAGGACCTGCTCTCCTCGACGCCCCGCCAGATCGCCGTGTACCACGCCATGGGCCTGACCGACGAGCAGATCCCGGCCTTCGCGCACCTGCCGTTCGTGATGGGCCAGGACAACTCGAAGCTGTCCAAGCGGCACGGTGCCGTCACCATCGGCCAGTTCCGCACCGACGGCTACCTGCCCGAGGCGATGTGCAACTACCTGGCGCTGCTCGGCTGGTCGCTCGGCGACGGCGACCGCGAGGAGTTCGACCTCGCCGAGATGGCTGCCAACTTCACCCTGGAGCGCGTCAACCGCAGCCCGGCCCGCTTCGACCCCAAGAAGCTCGACTCGCTCAACAGCGCCTGGATCCGGCGCCTGACGCCGGACGACTTCGCCGCCCGACTCGTGCCATTCCTGCGCCGGGAAGGCCTGGTTGCCGACCCGCTCAGCCCGGAGCAGCAGCGACTGCTGACCGGAGGGGCCCCGCTGGTCCAGGAGCGGATGGTCCGGCTGAGCGAGGTCGGCATGCTCGGCTTCCTGTTCCGCGACGAGGTGACGATCGACGCGGACACCGCCGCCGGCTGGAACGACGAGTCCCGGCAGGTGCTCGACTCCACGATCAAGGCCGTCGAGCAGCTACCGGAATTCACGGCCGCGGCCATCGAGGCGGCGTTGCGGGAGGCCCTGATCGATGGCCTCGGGCTCAAGCCGAAGAACGCCTTCGGCGCCGTCCGGATCGCCCTGACCGGGCGGAAGGTCTCGCCCCCGTTGTTCGAGTCGATGGAGCTGCTCGGCCGCGACCGGACCCTCGCCCGCCTCCGGGCCGGACTGTCCGCCTGAGCCGACACCCCCACGGCCAGGCAATTTGGGTGCGCCGACCCCGACCGGTATCATTTCCGGTCGGCGCGAGCACAGGCGAGCGCCGTGCCTTTGGGGTATGGGGTAATTGGCAGCCCGGCTGATTCTGGTTCAGCTAGTCTAGGTTCGAGTCCTGGTACCCCAGCGCCCCACCGCAATTTGGTTGTAGTCAGCAATTGGTTCTACTGAATGGCCCCGTTGTGTAGTGGCCTAGCACGCCGCCCTCTCAAGGCGGTAGCGCGGGTTCGAATCCCGTCGGGGCTACGGTGTCCTGGGTCCCCCTGCTCGGTCGCTTCGCGACCTCGCCGGGGGGCCCTCCGCGTTTCTTGCGGCTCCTTCGTCGCCGCGAGCGGGGGCTTCGCCACCCGCACCCCCTTGGGCCGTGCTCGCTGGCGCTCGCCGGCCTCGTTGGGGCGTCCTCGCCGTGCTCGCTGCGCTCGCCGGCTCCACCGGTTTGGGTCGCCCGCCCGTGCTCGCTGCGCTCGCCGGCTCCACCGGTTTGGGTCGCCCGCCCGTGCTCGCTGCGCTCGCCGGCTCCACCGGTTTGGGTCGCCCGCCCGTGCTCGCTGCGCTCGCCGGTCTGGGTTGGGGGTGTGGTCGCCTCACGATCAACTACTCCGGGAAAGCTGGGGCGGATCCAACTGTTCGCGGAACCGTGGCAGGTTCCGAAGTTCCCTGCGGGAGCTGACGCCGAGCTTCGGGTACACGTTGCGCAGGTGCCACTCGACGGTGCGTGCGCTGATGAACAGCTGGGCGCCGATCTCCGGGTTCGTCAGGTCCTCCGCGGCGAGCCGGGCGATCTGCGCCTCCTGCGCGGCGAGCTGCACCGAGGCCTCGACGGTGCGCACTTTCTCGCCGGTGGCCAGCAGCTCGCGGGGGGCACGTTCGGCGAACCCCAGGGCGCCCATGTCGGCGAGCATCTCGTAGGCGGTGTGCAGTTGCGTGCGGGCCTCCACGCGGCGGCCGGCTCGGCGGAGCCACTCGCCGTAGACGAGGTGGGAGCGCGCCAGCTCCAGGCGGACCCGGGAGCGGCCGAGAGGCTCTATCGCCTGCAGGTAGCGGACCTCGGCCTCCTCACCGACGCCGACCAACCCGCGGCACCGCGCCTCGATGCCGAGGGCCCAGTCGGTGGCGGCGGCCTGTGTCGTCTCGGCCAACGTCGCTCTGACGGGCCATCAGTTGCGAAGCCCTTGACGGACTAACTTACGAATCGTAAATTGGAGTTACGAAGTGTAAGTTAGGGGTTCCGGTGATCCAGCGGCGGATGAGTTCGGAGCGGCGGCGGGACATGCTGCTCGACGTGACCCTCGAGGTTGCGGTGGCCGAGGGGTTTCATGCGGCCACGATCGAGCGGGTCGCGCGGGAGGCGGGAGTCACCCGGACGCTGCTCTACAGCCAGTTCGGCGACCTTGCGGGAATGGTCTCCGCACTCGTGGACCGGGAGACCGCGATCGCGATGCAGGGGCTCGGCGAGGCGCTTGCCCCGATGCCCGAACAGATGGACCTGGTCGACGTCAGTGAGGCCTTGCTGCGGGCGATGGTGCACGCGGTCGGGCTGGCGCCGCGGTCCTGGCAGATCCTGCTGAACCCGCCGGAAGGTGGGCCACCGGAGTTGCACGAACGGATCGCGGCCGGCCGGGCGCTGGCGCGGGCGCACGTCCAGCAGTTGCTCACCGGGCGGCTTCCGGCGCAACTGGGCGACCCGGAGCTGACCGCGCACCTGCACCACCTGGCAGGAGAGGAGCTGGTCCGCCTGCACCTGCGCGACCCCGAGACGTTCCCGCTGGACCGCATGATCCGTCAGGTCCGACAGATCGCGGCCGGCACATTGGCCGCCCAGCGGAAGGAGAGTGCGCGATGACCCAATCCGTCGAGGCCGTCGGGGCACCGCTCGGGCCGGGATCCCTGACCTGGAAGTACCACGGTGACCGACTGGGGCTGTTGCTGCTGTGGCGCACCGGCACCCTGCAGAACATGCACCCGGCGGTGAACTCGGCGCTGCAGGAGATGTCGAACTTCTTCGTCGACCCGTGGGACCGGCTGTTCCGGTCGCTCCCGCCGATCGCCGGGGTCATCTACGACGTGGATCCGCACGCCACCGGCACCGCGGTGCGCGACTTCCACCGCTCCATCAAGGGCGCGGACGACGGACACGGGCGCCGCTGGTCCGCGTTGACGCCCGAGGTGTTCTGGTGGACCCACGTCACGTTCGTCGAGTCGATCATCGCGGTCAACGAGGTGTTCGGGACGCCGCTGAGCGAGACGGAGAAGGACCAACTGGTCCGCGAGAGCGTCACCTGGTGGCAGCGCTACGGGCTGTCGATGCGACCGGTGGTCGAGACCTGGGCGGAGTTCGAGGCCTACTTCGAGCGCATGCTGGCCGAGGAACTGGAACACAACGCGACCACTCGGTGGGCGATGACCGCGGTGGACCAGGCGATCCCGGCCCCGCCCTACGTGCCCGGCCCGCTCTGGAAGGTCATCCGCAGGCCGACGATGCGCTTGAACGTGTGGCTGGGCGCCGGCCTCCTCCCGCCGCGGGCTCGGGAGATCCTCGAGCTGCCGTGGACCGCTCGGGACCAGCGGATGCTGGACGCAATCGCCTTCGGCGTGCGGCACATCTGGCCGTTGCTGCCCGAACGGGTCCGCTACCAACCGCGCGCGTACGCGGCGATGCGCCGCACGGCCGCGGCCTGATCCGCCGTCAGGTCTTCCGGAACTCACCCGCCGGCCCGGGAGCTGCGGGCTCGCCGCAGCGCCGCGACGGCCATCGGGACTCCGAGGACGGTCAGGATCAGGAAGACCCAGAACAGCCAGGCGAGGGGACTGCCCGGGACCAGGGCGAGCACCAGCATGCTGATCCACCAGGCGAACAGCACGGTCGCGCGGAACGGGTGCCGGCGGGACCAGGCACTGACGTTCGGGCGCGAGGGCTGCACCCGAGCACGGTAGGGCGCCGGGCCGGGCCGACGCGCGCTCGGGTCGGGTCCGATCTGCCTCAGTGCAGCGAGTCCAGCGCCTGGGCCAGGTCGGCCCAGAGGTCCTCGACGTCCTCGACGCCGACCGACATCCGCACCAGGCCTTCGGCAATCGTGCGGGCCTCACCGGGCCAACGGCGCCGCCGCTCCATGCTCGACTCGACCCCGCCGAGGCTGGTCGCGGTCACCCAGAGAGCAGTGGCGGCGCAGAAGGCGTCGGCGGTCGCGGCGTCGGCCAGCTCGATGCTGATCATCGAACCGAAGTTGCGCATGTTCGCGGCCGCCCGCGCGTGACCCGGATCGGTGGGCAGGCCGGGGTAGCGCACGTCGCGGCAAGCCGGATGCTCGGCCAGCCGACCGGCCAGCACGGCGGCGTTCGCCGCGGCCCGTTCGACCCGTAAGTGCAGGGTGCGCAGACCACGCAGGGCGAGCCAGCACTCCAGCGGCCCGGGGATGACCCCGGCCAACCGGCGGTTGCTCTCCAACTGTTGCCAGGTCTCCTCCTCGGCGCACACCAGGGCGCCGAGCATCGCGTCGCTGTGCCCGGCGATGTACTTCGTCGCCGAGTGCATGACCACGTGTGCGCCGAGTTCCAGCGGACGTTGCCCGAAGGGCGTCGCGAACGTGTTGTCGACGACTATGAGAGCGCCCGCCTCGCGGCCGGCGGCGCAGAGCACCGCTAGTTCGGCGACCTCCAGGGCCGGGTTGGTCGGCGACTCCAGCAGGACCAGGTCGGCACCGGCGATCGCCTCGACCGTGGCGCCCGTGTCGGCGACGTCGACCAGACGGGCCGTCAGATCATGGCGCTGCCCACGGCGGGCCAGCTGACCCAGTGAGCCCAGGTAGGCATGCCGCGGTGCCACCACGACTGCGTTCGGCGGCACGATCTCCAGGATCGAGCCCAACGCGGCCAGTCCGGACGGGAAGGCCAGCCCATGGCCTCCCTCGAGGGCACCCAGTGCAGCCTCGAAGGCTTGCCAGGTCGGGTTTCCGTAGCGGCCGTACTCGAGTTCGCCGCCGGCGACGTAGGTTGCCGCAAGTACCAGTGGATGGTTCAGCGGGGCGTCCGGCGCTCGATCCGGCCGGCCGGCAACCACGGCGACGGTCTCCGGGGCCCACGACTTGGGCTCGGTCACGGACGCCTCCTGGGTCGGGCCTCGGGGTTGCGGGCGACCGGTTCACCGTCGGCGGTGTCGGGGCCCTTCTGGCCGCTGAACCGCCGCAGGGCCTCGGAAAGCTTGTCCGCCGCAGCGGTGACCGCGGGCGCGTGCAGGCGGCCGGGTTGCCGCGACAGGCGGTCCATCGGGCCGGACACGGAGACCGCGGCCACCACCCGATTGCCCGGTCCCCGCACCGGAGCCGAGACCGACGCCACACCTACTTCCCGTTCCCCGACGCTCTGCGCCCAGCCGCGTCGGCGGACCGCGGCCAACGTCGCCGCCTGGAACACCGCGCCTTGCAGGCCGCGGTGCATGCGCTCCGGGTCCTCCCAGGCCAGCAGGATCTGCGCGGCCGAACCTGCCGACATCGGCAGCGAACTACCCACCGGCACGGTGTCCCGCAGTCCGGAGAGGCGTTCGGCCGCGGCCACGCAGATCCGATGGTCGCCCGAGCGCCGGTACAACTGGGCGCTCTCTCCGGTCACGTCGCGCAGGTGGATCAGAACCGGTCCCGCCGCGGCGAGCAGGCGGTCCTCGCCGGCGGCCGCGGCCAACTCGGCCAACCTGGGTCCGAGCACGAACCGACCCTGCAGGTCGCGGGCCACCAACCGGTGGTGCTCCAGAGCCGTCGCCAATCGGTGCGCGGTCGGGCGGGCCAGACCTGTCGCTGCCACCAGCGCAGCCAACGTGGCCGGCCCGGATTCCAGCGCCCCCAGCACGATGGCTGCCTTGTCCAGTACTCCCACTCCGCTGGAGCGGGTATCATTGTCCATGAAGTGATACTGCCGTCTCACTATTTGAGAAGCAAGGTTGGCGTGGAAGGAGTGCCCAAATGGATTCCACACGGTTGGGTCGGACACTGGCGGAGAAGATCTGGGACGCCCACCTGGTTCGGCGGGCGGACAACGAACCGGACCTGCTCTACATCGACCTGCACCTCATTCATGAGGTCACCAGCCCGCAGGCATTCGACGGGCTCCGCGCCGAGGGCCGCCAGGTGCGCCGCCCGGATCTGACTCTGGCGACCGAGGACCACAACGTCCCGACCCTGGACATCGACAAGCCGATCGCCGACCCGGTATCGCGGACCCAGGTCGACGCGCTGCGCACCAACTGCGCCGAGTTCGGCATCCGCCTGCACTCCCTCGGCGATGCCGAGCAGGGCATCGTGCACGTGGTCGGCCCCCAATTGGGTGTCACCCAACCGGGCATGACGATCGTCTGCGGCGACAGCCACACCTCCACGCACGGTGCCTTCGGGGCGTTGGCGTTCGGGATCGGCACCAGCGAGGTCGAGCACGTCCTGGCAACGCAGACGCTGCCGCTGCGGCCGTTCCGTACGATGGCCGTCACCGTCGACGGCACACTGCCCGCCGGAGTCACCTCGAAGGACATCATCCTGGCGGTGATCGCCCGAATCGGGACCGGCGGCGGTCAGGGCCACGTGATCGAGTACCGGGGCGAGGCGATCCGGAACCTGTCCATGGAAGGACGTCTGACGGTCTGCAACATGTCTATCGAGGCTGGTGCCCGCGCCGGTCTGGTTGCGCCCGACGAGACCACCTTCGAGTACCTGAAGGGTCGTCCGCACGCGCCCAGCGGGGCGGACTGGGACGCCGCGGTCGCCGGGTGGAGCGACCTCTACACCGACGCCGACGCGAAGTTCGACACCGAGATCCGCTTCGACGCCGCCGAACTGACCCCGTTCGTGACCTGGGGCACCAACCCCGGGCAGGGTGCCCCGCTCGGGGAGAAGGTCCCGGATCCGGCGGCGATCTCCGACCCGAACGAGCGCAGCGCCGCCGAGCGGGCCCTGGAATACATGGGTCTGCAGGCCGGGCAGGCGCTGCGCGACGTCCGGGTCGACACGGTTTTCCTCGGCTCGTGCACGAACGGTCGCATCGAGGACCTGCGCGCGGCGGCCGACGTAATCAAGGGCCACAAGGTCGCCGAGGGCGTCCGGATGCTCGTGGTGCCCGGCTCGGCCAGGGTCCGACTGCAGGCCGAGGCCGAGGGTCTCGACGACATCTTCATCACCGCGGGCGCGGAATGGCGCTTCGCCGGTTGCTCGATGTGCCTGGGCATGAACCCGGATCAGTTGGCCCCGGGGGAGCGCAGCGCCTCGACCTCCAACCGGAATTTCGAGGGCAGACAGGGCAAGGGCGGGCGCACCCATCTGGTCTCGCCACTGGTCGCCGCGGCGACCGCGATCACCGGTCACCTCGCCGGGCCGGCCGATCTGTAGGCGCCGCAGCGCCCGAAGACCCTTCCGACACGCACGATCCGGAGACCCAGATGGACGCGTTCACGACTCACACCGGCCGCATCGTCCCGCTGCGGCGCAGCAACGTCGACACCGACCAGATCATCCCCGCGGTCTACCTGAAGCGGATCACCCGGCACGGATTTGCGGACGGGCTCTTCGCCGCCTGGCGCAACGACCCGGCGTTCGTGCTGAACTCCCCGGCCCACGAAGGCGCCACGGTTCTGGTCGCCGGCTCCGATTTCGGCACCGGATCCTCACGGGAGCACGCGGTCTGGGCCCTGCAGGACTTCGGCTTCCGGGTCGTGATCTCGCCCCGGTTCGCCGACATCTTCCGTGGCAACTCCTTGAAGGGCGGGCTTCTGACGGTCCAACTACCTCAGGAGGACGTCGAGACCCTCTGGGTGGCCGCCGAATCCGACCCCACGACCGAGGTCACCGTCGATCTGGTGAACCGTCAGGTCCGCTGCGGGGGACTGTCCTGGGGCTTCGAGATCGACGACTACTCGCGCTGGCGACTGCTGGAAGGACTCGACGACATCGGTCTGACACTGCGCCACATGGCTGACATCGACAAGTTCGAGGCGCACCGCCCCGGGTACCTGCCGCGGACCCTGCCGGTGCGCACCTGACGGTGATCCGGACCGACCGATCGCGGGGGCGGATTTCCTTTCCGCACAAGGGAAATCGGCCGCGATTGCCGGCTATTCGGACACCGATCGAGTAGGCTCGAAACACGATCGAAACCCGTCAAAGACGGGTCCGGTGAGCCCCTGCCCAAGGCAATTTCCTTGCGACACAACGAATCTTCTTGTGTCCGGTGATTGTCTTGAACACTCTTGTGCCTCTAACTTGCTCTCCGAGCCGGGCTTTTTGTGCGCCCGTAGTCGGCGTCGGAGGGACGCGATGAACAAGACTCAGCTGATCGACGAGCTGGCCAGCAGATTCGAGGGCAACAAGAAGGCGGCGGCGTCGGCTCTCGACGCAGTTGTCGACGCGATCACCCGAACAGTGGCCAAGGGCGAGAAGGTCGGCATCACCGGTTTCGGCGTCTTCGAGAAGGTCGACCGTCCGGCCCGCATGGCCCGTAACCCAGCCACCGGTGCCCGCGTTCGCGTCGGCAAGACCTCGGTGCCGCGGTTCAAGGCCGGAACCGGCTTCAAGGACGTGGTCAGCGGGGCCAAGAAGCTCCCGCGGGTGACCGCCGCCGCGGCGACTTCCGCCGCTGCTGCGGGCGCTCGCAAGGTTGCTGCCAAGGCCGCTCCGGCCAAGGCTGCTGCGGCCAAGAAGGCCCCCGCGGCGAAGAAGGCCGCTCCGGCCAAGGCTGCTCCGGCAGCGCGGAAGGCCCCGGCGGTCAAGAAGGCCGTTCCGGCCAAGGCTGCTCCGGCAGCGCGGAAGGCCCCGGCGATCAAGAAGGCTGCTTCGGCCAAGAAGGCCCCGGCAGCGAAGAAGGCCCCGGCAGCGAAGAAGGCCCCGGCCGCGAAGAAGGCCGCTCCGGCCAAGAAGGCCGCTCCGGCCAAGGCTGTTCCGGCAGCGAAGAAGGCGCCGGCGGCGCGGAAGGCTCCGGCCAAGAAGGCCTGACGCACTACGCCCGGCTCGGCATCACAGTTCCACGGGACAGCGCCGCGACTACCAGTCGCGGCGCTGTTTCGCTGTCCGGAACCCTGCCTATGCGCCGATCTGACGGTCGTGCAGGCGCTCGACCAATTCCGCGGTGTGCGCACCCAGCCCCAGCTCCCGGGCGGCCCGCAGGTCCGCGATGGTGTCCACGTCCTGCCGCACCGAGGGGATCCGCTCGCCCGCGAACTCCCGTGCGCCGGCCTGCAGATGGGCGGCCAACGAGGCGGCGCCGAAGGCCGGTGCGAAGGGCGTTCCCGGCCCGGCCAGATAAAGCGTGGTTCCCCGACCGGCGGCATCCGCGACCACAGTCGGTCGGCCTTCCGCCTCCGGTTCACCCGCGAAACCCAGCACCGCGGACAGTTCTGCGGGCCGCAACGCGGGCAGGTCGCCCGACAACGCCCCTACGGGGGCCCCTGGACGGCCTTGCTCGGCGACCCGGGCACCCCAGCTCAGCGCGGGATTCAAGCCCGCAGCGGGCCGATCCGGCACCACGTGAGCTCCCAGGCCACGCACGGCCTGGCCCACCCGGGGGTCGTCGGTGACCACGATCACCTCGGTGACACCGCGGGTTCGCAGCGCCGCCGCCACAGTGTCGAGCGCGAACGCCAACGCGAAGTCAGCCCGATGGGCGCCCAGATCCCCGTCGAGGCGCGATTTCGCGATCTCGAGCCGTTTCACCGGGATGATCAGGCACCAATCGCGGGCCTGATCCGTGCGCGATTCCTTCATCGTCGACTCCGATCCTGCCACTGGCCGGCTCGCAGGCTCGCTGCGGTGCTCCACTCACCGCAATCGCCTGTGAAAGGCTGACCCGTCAGGCTGGGAACTGGGACCAAGACTGGGCGCGCGGAAAGGAAGCACCGGTGGGTGTCGATCACAAGCGGCCGTGGTTCCGAACCGCCGAGGTGATCCTCATCCCGTTGCTTCGGGTCGTGCTGAAGCACCGTTGGCGCGGGGCCGAGCAGATTCCGGCTGCAGGTGGCGTGATCGTCGTGGCCAATCACATCTCGAAGATCGACCCGATCAGCTTCGGATATTTCGTGCGTTCCGCCGGCCGGGTTCCGCGATTCCTGGCCAAGTCGGAGTTGTTCGAACACCGTTGGCTCGGCCGGGTGTTCATCGGGACCGACATGATTCCGGTCCGGCGCGGTTCCGACGACGCCAATTCCTCAGTTTCGGCCGCCATCGCCGCGGTGGAGGCCGGAGCGTGCTTGATCGTCTATCCCGAGGCGACGATCACCCGTGACCCCGGGATGTGGCCGATGGTCGGCAAGACCGGCGCGGCCCGAATCGCTCTGGCCACCGGGGCACCGGTGATCCCGGTCGCACAGTGGGGCGCGCAGCGCTTGCTGCCGCCGTATGCGAAGAAGCCGGTGCTGTGGCCGCGGGTGACCGTCTTCGCCCGCGCGGGCGCCCCGGTCGACCTCTCGGACCTGCGTGGTGCGGCCCCGAGTGCGGAGGTGCTCGACGTCGCCACCGAGCGGATCATGGCCGCAATCACCGCGGAACTCGAGACGATCCGGGCCGAGCGGGCGCCCGCGATCCGCTTCGACCCGCGGGCAGCCGGCGTCAAGGAGTACGGCGACCCGGCGGCGCAGCCCACAGCAGATCCGTCGGGCCCGCGGTCATGACCGTGACCGCGGTGATGGGAGCCGGCGCCTGGGGGACGGCTTTCGCGCTCGTGCTGGCCGATGCCGGAAACGAGGTGCGGTTGTGGGCCAGGCGTCCGGAACTGGCCCAGGCGATGGCCGACAAGCGACGCAACGTCGACCGATTGCCCGATGCGGACCTGCCCGACGCGATCCTGCCGACCGCGAGTGCGGCGCAGGCGTTGGTCGGCGCGGAACTGGTGTTCCTGGCGGTTCCCTCGCAGCGACTGCGTGAGCACCTGACCACCTGGGCCTCGTCGCTCGCGCCGGACTGCGTCCTGGTCAGCCTCGCCAAGGGTGTGGAACTGTCGACGACGCTGCGGATGAGCGAGGTCGTCGCGGCGGTCACCGGTGCGGGGACGGACCGGATCGCGGTGCTGACCGGACCGAACCTGGCCGACGAGGTCGCAGCTCGGCAGCCGGCCGCCACCGTCGTCGCCTGCGAACGCATCGAGGTTGCCGCGCGGATCCAGGAGGCTTGTCACACCGAGGCGTTCCGGCCCTACATCCATTCCGACGTGGTCGGCGCGGAACTGGGCGGCGCGATGAAGAACGTCATCGCACTTGCGGTGGGAATGGCCCACGGCATGCGGCTGGGCGACAACGCCAAGGCGGCCCTGATGACCCGGGGGATGGCGGAGACCGCCCGGCTCGGGGTGGCGCTGGGCGCCGACCCGTTGACGTTCGTCGGGCTGGCCGGGATGGGGGATCTGGTGGCCACCTGCCAGTCGCCGTTGTCGCGCAACCGTCGGTTCGGGGAACAGCTGGGTTCCGGTGTCGCGCTGGCGGAGCTGGTCTCCGGCACCGGGCAGGCCGTGGAGGGTGTGAAGTCCTGCGAGGCGATCGGCGATCTGGCCTGCCGGAACGGGGTGGACATGCCGATCGTGGCGGCGGTCGCCGCTGCGGTGCGCGACGGGATGCCGCCCGCGCAGGTGCTCCGTATGTTGATGTCGCGTTCGGCGAAGCCGGAGCGCGACGAGCAGTGACAGTCGGGTCTTGGGAGGCCGGGTCGTGAAGTTCGGGATCATCATGTTCGTCACCGACGAGTCCATGGGCATCGTGGAACTGGCCCGGGCCGTCGAGGAACGTGGCTTCGAGTCCTTGTTCCTCCCGGAGCACTCCCACATCCCGGTCGAGCACTGCCCGTGGCCCGGCGGGCCGGAACTGCCCCGGTACTACAAGCGTTCCCTGGACCTGTTCACCGCACTCGGCGCGGCGGCTGCGGTCACCTCGCGGATCCAGTTGGGCACCGGGGTGTGCCTGGTCATGCAACGCGACCCGATCCAGCTGGCCAAGGAGGTTGCCACTCTCGACCAGATCTCCGGCGGACGCGTGCTGCTCGGTGTCGGTGGCGGCTGGAACCGGGAGGAGATGGCCGACCACGGCACCGATCCGAGCAAGCGCTGGAAGATTCTGCGCGAGCGAGTGCTGGCCTGCAAAGCAATCTGGACGCAGGACGAGGCGGAGTTCCACGGCGAGTACGTCGACTTCGCCCCGATGTGGTCCTGGCCCAAACCGAGCCGGGTCCCGCCGGTCCTGATCGGCGGCGACGGAGCCGGCACCTTCGAACGCGTGCTGGAGTACGGCGACGGCTGGATGCCGCTCAGCCGGTTCGCACCCGGTGCCTTCGCCACCCGGTTCGCCGAACTGCAGAAGTTGGCCGCCGAGCGGGGTCGTCCGTCGGTTCCGGTGTCGCTGTTCGGCGCGCCGCCCAAGGCTCAACTGATCGCCGAGTGCGCCGAACTCGGCGTCGAACGCTGCATCTTCTTCGCCTCCTCGGCACCGGCCGAGGTGGTCCTGCCCGAGTTGGACGCCATGGCCGGGCTGAAGGGGAATCTCAGCTGATTCCTGGCCGCGGTGTGCGGTCAAACGCCCGCTGATGCGGCCTGCTAGGGACTACTGTCGATCCCGATGTCCGAGAACCGGCCCAAGCCGAGGGTCGCCGTCGTGTTCGGCGGCCGGTCCTCCGAGCACTCCATCTCCTGTGTCTCCGCCGCCAGCGTGCTGCGGGCAATCGATCGCGACGTGTACGACGTGGTGCCGATCGGCATTTCCCCGGCAGGCCGCTGGATGCTCGTGCCCGACGACCCGGCGCGACTGGAGATCGTCGAGGGCAAGCTGCCGCAGGTCGACGAGGGCTACCCGGTCGTGCTGGCCGGCGACCCGACGGCGCACGCCCTGACGGTCACCGAGAACGGCGCCCCCACGGGCGTGCTCGGCAAGCTCGACGTGGTCTTCCCGGTGCTGCACGGTCCGTACGGCGAGGACGGGACGATCCAGGGCCTGCTCGAACTGGCCGACATCCCCTACGTCGGCTCCGGTGTACTGGCCAGCGCGGTCTCGATGGACAAGGTCTACATGAAGGTCGCCCTGGCCGGCGCCGGGCTGCCGGTCGGGCCGCACGTGGTGGTCATGCCGCGCCGGTGGGCCGCCGCGGCCGACGCGGTGCGGGCGCAGGTGGCCGCGCTGGGCTGGCCGGTGTTCGTGAAGCCCGCCCGCGGCGGATCCAGCGTCGGGATCAGCAAGGTGAACGGCCCCGAGGACTTCGCGGCAGCCATGGCCCTGGCGCAGGAGTG
This sequence comes from Sporichthyaceae bacterium, assembly GCA_036269075.1. NCBI lineage: Bacteria > Bacillati > Actinomycetota > Actinomycetes > Sporichthyales > Sporichthyaceae > Sporichthyaceae bacterium. The sequence continues at coordinate 5,158 of DATASX010000131.1, read as the reverse complement.
GGACCCCAAGGTCATCGTCGAGGCAGCGCTGCCGGGCCGCGAGATCGAGTGTGGCGTGCTGGAAGGATTCCCCGCCGCCGACGGCATCCCGACGACGCCCGAGGCCAGCGTGCCCGCGGAGATCCGGGTCACCGGTGGCCGCGAGTTCTACGACTTCGAGGCCAAATACCTCGAGAACTCCACCGAGCTGACCGTCCCGGCGGAGCTGCCGGCGGCGGTCGCCGACGCGGTGCGGCGCCTTTCGGTGCTCGCATTCGAGGCGCTGAGTTGCGAAGGCCTGGCCCGGGTCGACTTCTTCGTCGACGGCACGAACATCGTCATCAACGAGGTCAACACGATGCCGGGGTTCACGTCCGTCTCGATGTTCCCGACGATGTGGGCGAAGACCGGTGTCGACTATCCGACGCTGGTCGACCGTTTGCTGCGCACCGCGCTGGCGCGCCGCCCCGGCCTACGGTGACGGCATCGGCATCGACATCGGCGTCGGAGACTGACTGACCGTCAGTTGCGGCGGCGGCACGGTCGGGTCGTTCGCCTTGATCGCGTTCGCCAGGTCCACCACCGGGCCGACCCCGGGATTGTGCGCGTTCGGGATCGCCACCTCGACGTTGGCCGCCCGCGCGAACGTGGTCCAGACCCGCTGCGTGGGCTGCTCCTCGGTGTACCAGTCGACGCCGTTCACGGTGCTCAGCGTCGAGGTCGCGGTGAGCCCGGGAGGTTGGGCGACACCGCACCGCAGCACCACCGGCGGCTCGTTGCCCCAGGCCGCGACGGTCGACACGTCGGGAACCGTCCGACGGCGGTGCAGGTCGTCGACCTTCTGCGGCAGTGCCGCGGCGAGCTTCGCGCAGACCGCAACTGACGGATTCGGCTGGTTCCCGGAGCCGCGCAACCGCGGCGCATCGACCAGGACGGTCCCCGGACCGCCGCCGCCGCACGCGGTGAGGGTCGTCAGGACCGCCAGGAGGCCGGCACTGCCTTTCAGAGGTGGACGACCGGGCAGGTCAGCGTCCGCGTGATGCCTTCGACGGACTGGACCCGCGCGACCACCAACTTGCCGAGTTCGTCGACCGATGCGGCCTCGGCGCGCACGATCACGTCGTACGGACCGGTCACGTCCTCGGCCATGGTCACCCCGGCGATGTCCTGGATGTGCTGGGCCACGACCGCGGCCTTGCCCACCTCGGTCTGGATGAGGATGTATGCCTGGACCGTCATCGCGTCCTCCGGGTGGTAGCGGGTTCGGGGCGCTCGGTAGTTTCGCAGGTCCAGCGCAACTCGGTGCCACAGGGGAGGCAGCGTGTCAGCCCAGCACGGTCGCAACCTCGCCGCGGTGGGGGAGTTCGGGCTGCTCGAGGCGTTGACGACTGGCCTGGCCGGCGGCCCCGCCGTACTGCTCGGCCCGGGCGACGACGCGGCTGTGGTCCTCGCCCCCGACACGCGGGTGGTCGCCTCGACCGACACCCTCGTCCAGGACCGGCATTTCCGCCTCGACCGGATCAGCGCCGTGGACCTCGGCCACAAGTCTGCCGCGGTCGCGATCGCCGATGTCGCCGCGATGGGCGCCGTCCCGACCGGGGTGCTCGCCGCCCTGTCCCTGCCCGCGCAGACCGCCGTGGACTGGGTACTGGACCTGAGCCGGGGGATCGCGGCCGAGTGTGCCGTGGCGGGCGCCGCGTTGGTCGGCGGCGACCTGACATCGGCGGATCAGGTGGTCATCACCGTCACCGTTCTGGGTGATCTGCAGGGTCGCCCACCGGTCACCAGGACCGGCGCCCGGCCCGGCGACGTGGTCGCAATCTGCGGCACCTTGGGCGTGTCCGCGGCCGGTTTGGCCGTCCAGGAGCGCGGTGTCGGCGCCGACTGGCCCGATCTGCTCGCCGGGCACCACCGGCCGCGACCGCCCTACGCAGCAGGGCCGGAGGCCGCGATCCTCGGTGCGACCGCGCTGATCGACGTCAGCGACGGTCTGCTCGCCGACCTCGGCCACATCGCTGAGGGCAGCCGCTGCGGCGTCGAACTGCGCAGCGAGTTGTTGCCGCCCGAGCCGCGCTTGCTGGCGGCCGGGGAACTGCTGGGCGTCGACCCGATGGCGTGGGTGCTCACCGGTGGGGAGGACCACGCCCTGGTCGCCACGTTCCCGGCCGGCCTGGACCTGCCGGTCCGGTGGCGCGTGGTCGGCTTCGTCGAGACGGGCCCGCCGGTGGTAACCGTCGACGGTCGGCACGGCGCCGGACCGGCCGGGTGGGACCACTTCGCGGACGGTCCGTGACGCCGCCCAGGGTGCTGACCATCGCCGGGTCCGACCCGTCCGGCGGCGCCGGCATCCAGGCCGACTTGAAGACCGTGCTGGCGCTGGGTGGCCACGGGATGAGTGTCCTCACGGCCGTCACCGTGCAGAACTCGATGGGCGTGACCGGTTGGTGGCCGGTGCCGAGCGCGGTCGTGCGAGATCAGTTCGTCGCGGTCGTCGCGGACATCGGCGTGGACGTGGTGAAGACCGGGATGCTCGGCGAGGTCGAGACCGTAGAGGCGGTCGCCCGACTGCTGGAGCCGTTGCACGCCGCCGGGGTGCCGATCGTGGTCGACCCGGTGCTGGCGGCGAGCACGGCGCACCCGTTGGCCGCGGCCGGCCTGCAGATCGCGCTGCGGGAGCACCTGCTGCCGTTGGCCACGGTGGTGACGCCGAACCTCGCGGAGGCTGCCGCGTTGACCGGCCAGAGCGTCGAGTCCGAGTCGGACCTGCCCAGGGTGGCCGCCGCCGTGCTGGCATCCGGCCCGCAGTGGGTGCTGCTCAAGGGCGGACACCTACCCGGCGACGCGGTCGACCTGCTCACCGACGGCGAGGTCCGGACGTTCCTGCGGGCGCCGCGGGTCGACACCCCGCACACCCACGGCACCGGCTGCACGCTGGCGTCGGCGATCGCGACCGAACTGGCCCACGGCCGCACGGTTCCCGAGGCGGTACGGCGCGCGAAGGACTACGTGCTCGGTGCGATCCGAGGGGGATTCGCGGCGGGGGCCGGAGCCGGCCCGCTGGACCACGCCTGGCGGATGCCGGGCGGGTCGCCCGACTAGCGGGTGACCTTGCCCGACTTGATGCAGGTGGTGCAGGCGTTCAGCCGGCGGCGGGTGCCGCTGACGACCGCGTGCACGGTCTGGATGTTCGGGTTCCAGCGCCGACGAGTCCGCCGGTGGGAGTGGGAGATGCTGTTGCCGAAGCCCGGCCCCTTGCCGCAGACGTCGCAGTTGGCAGCCACCGGACACACTCCTGAACGTTGATCACCCAATACGGACCGACCGCAGAGAATAACCGACGGCGATGCCGCCGAGCCAATCGGGCGCGCGTGCCGCGACGGCGTGGCGGTCGGTGCCGACGATTAGGGTGCAATCGTGGCGAACGAAGGGGCTGGCCAGGTCGGCTCCGGAGCGCGCGCCGGCACGGTGGCGGTGCGGGCGGCGGACCTACGTCGTGCTGTCCGGGAGGCGCTGGCCGCGCTCGGCCGGGCCCGCGAGGAGATCGACTCGCTGAACGTGTTCCCGGTCGCCGACGCCGACACCGGGACCAACCTGTACCTGACCGTCGAGGCGGCGCATCAGGCGCTGGCCGCCCTGCCCGCCGACGCGGACCTGGCGCGCTGCCTGGCCGAGGTGACCCGGTCCTCGATGGTCGGCGCCTGGGGCAACTCCGGGGTGATCCTCAGCCAGATGCTGCGTGGGGCCTGCGCGGTCGTCGCCGCGGCCCCGGAGGTGATGACCCCCGCGCAGGCAGGGGAACTGGTGGGCCTGGCGTTGTCCCGGGCCACCGAGCTGGCCTACACGGCCGTCGACCGGCCCGCCGAGGGCACGATGCTCACCGTCGCCCACTCCGCCGCGGGCGCCGCGGTGGGCGAGGACGCCGCCGCCGCCCTGGAACGCGCCGCGTTGGCCGCACACCGGGCGCTGGAGCTGACCCCGTTGCAGCTGCCGGTGCTCGCCCAGGCCGGGGTTGTCGACGCCGGTGGCCGTGGGGTGACCGTGCTGCTCGACGTGCTCGTCGGCCTGGTCAGCGGCGTCACCCCGATGTCGCTCGCGCCGCGGGCCCGCCTGTCGCGGCCCGAACTGCCGTTGGAGCAGTGCGCCGCCGGGCTGACCGGCTACGAGCTGGTGTTCCTCTTCGACGGTGACCAGGGCGCGGCGGCCCGCCTGCGCGCCGACCTGGCCAACTGCGGCGACTCGCTGGTCGTCGTGGGCGGCGAGGCGCTGTGGAACGTCCACATCCACACCCAGGACTGCGGCGCGGCCCTCGACGTGGCGATGCAGTCCGGCCGCCCGCACGGGATCCGGGTCACGAACCTGTCCGACGCCGCCGACCGGGCCGCGACCAACCGGGCCGACCTCGGCCGGGCGGTGGTCGCGCTGGCCAGCGGCCCGGGCTTGGCCAAGCTGCTGGACGAGGCCGGCGCGGTCGCCGTCGACGTCGCCCCGGGTGCCGTCCCGGCGACGGCCGATCTGCTCGAGGCCATGCGTCGCCCGCGGGCCGGCCAGGTCGTGCTGCTGCCCAACGAGGAGGCCAGCCGGGCGGCCTGCGAGGCAGCCGCCGTCCAGGCTCGGGCGGCCGGCATCGAGGTCGCCGTGATCCCGACGGGCGCCTCCGTGCAGTCGCTGGCCGCGCTGGCCGTGCACGACCGGGGCCGGCGCTTCACCGACGACGTCGTCGCGATGACCGCGGCCGCGACCGCCACCCGGCACGCCGGGGTGCTGATCGCCGACCAGGAGTCGATGACCAGCGTCGGGGTGTGCCGGGCCGGCGACGTGCTCGGTCTGATCGAGGGCGAGGTCGTCGCGATCGGCACCGACCCGGAGGCGGTCGGCGCCGAGCTCATCGAGCGGCTGCTCGGCGGTGGTGGGGAATTGGTGACGTTGATCGCCGGTACCGGCCTGACCCCGGGCACAGCCGCGAAGCTGGCCGAGGACCTGCACCGCCGCCGACCCGAGGTCGAGTGCGTCTGTCACGACGGCGGGCAACCTGACCATCTACTGCTGCTGGGCGTCGAGTGAGCGAGCTTGCGAGTGAACCAATGTCACAGTGTCCGCCGTCGCTGAACCCGCAGGGGCGGACGGACGCACGCCGGAGAGCGAGCTTGAGAGTGAACCAATGTCACAGTGTCCGCCGTCG
>DATASX010000130.1 GCA_036269075.1 Sporichthyaceae bacterium | reverse complement strand
CCGGAACTGCCGCACGCCGCAAGCACCAGCGCCGCGCTGACGACGAACGGAACGGCAGCCGCCTTTCTGCCGATCAACTTCATAGTTTCTCCTCTAGTTCGGATGACTGAGCCGCCCGCGCGAGGAACGAGCACGAGTGGCCAGGAATCCGGCCAATGCACACCGCGGCTGAACTGCAGCCGTCAGTTCACTGCGCGATCACGGCCACCCCAGTACTGCTTGCGCAGCGTTGGTTTGTCGTGTTTTCCCACAGCGGTAAGGGGGATCGCGTCGACGAAGTCGACGGTCTTCGGACTGTTCACCGAGCCCTTGGCGGCCTTGACCCACTCGATGAGAGTGGCGCCGTCAACTTGCGCGGCCGGGTCCAGGACCACTACGGCCTTGACCGACTCGCCCCACTTCTCGTCCGGCACGCCGATCACACAGGCGTCGCGAACCGCGGGGTGCGTGAACAGGGCGGCTTCGACCTCTTTCGGGTACACGTTGTAGCCGCCGGAGATAATCATGTCCTTCTTGCGGTCGACGATGTAAAGGAAGCCGCGGTCGTCGGCCCGAGCGACGTCGCCGGTGCACAGCCAGCCGTCGCGCAGCGTCGCTGCGGTCTCCTCCGGCCGATTCCAATAGCCGGTCATCACGTGCGGGCCGCGGACGCAGATCTCGCCGTCGGACCCCATCGGGACCTCGTTGAGATCGTCGTCGAGCAGCCGAACGTCCGCGATCGCGACCGGGCGGCCGCAAGAAGCCAGTGGGGTGAGGTCGCCGGTGCGCAACGCCTCGGCGTGGTCGTCCTTGCGGAGCGTCGTGAGCTGGTTCGGCGCCTCGGTCTGTCCGTACAGCTGGGCGAAGACCGGGCCGAACCGCTTGAGCGCGTCCACCAGTCGTTCGGTCCCCATCGGTGCGGCACCGTAGACGACGGTCTGCAGCGACGAGGTGTCGGCGTCGGCCAGGCCCGGGTGGTCCAGCAGGACGTAGATCATCGTCGGGACCAGCAAGGTTGCCGTGACGCGCTCCTGCGCGATCGCGTGCAGCAGGCGGTCCGGGTCGAAGCCGCCGAGCACCAGGTTGGTTCCGCCGCGCATCCAGACCGGGAGCACGAAACCGCCGCTGGCGTGGGTCAGCGGCGCGCAGTGCGCGAACGTGTCGGCCTCACCCAGGCCCAGCTCGAGCAGCTCGCTGAACAGCGCGGCGCTGAACGTGCGGTGGGTGTGCACGACGCCCTTGGGCCGGCCGGTGGTACCGCCGGTGTAGTCGATGCCGAACAGGTCGTCCGAGGCGACGCCCGGCATTCCGGGGGCGGCGGACTCCTTGTCGGTCAGCAGCTCGAGTGGGGTGCCGCCGTCGAGCACGGCGTTCGCGTCGACGGACAGCCGGTGCGCGAGCACCTCGGTGTCCAGGTCACCCATGATCCCGGACAGCCGCGAGGCGTAGGCGGCGTCGTGGACGATGGCCCGGGCGCCGGAGTCGGAGATGATGTACGCCTGGTCCTCGGCACCGAGGCGGGCGTTGATCGGCACGACGCCGAGGCCGGCCCACAGCGCCCCGTAGTACGCGTAGAGCACCTCGGGGCGGTCGGGCATCAGCATTGCCACCCGGTCGCCGCGCTGCAGGCCCGCGGAGAGCAGGGCCCGGCCGGTACGGCGCACCTCGCCGATCATCTCGCCGTAGCTGATCCGGCGGTCGCCGGCGACGATCGCCGTCCGCGGTCCGTACGCCGTTGCCGCGCGCTCGAGCAACCCACCAATGGTGTGGTCGAACATCTGCAGAGCCTCCGTCCAGGCCGCAATATTGTGGAATGTAGAGCGCCGAAGGGGATGAATGAATAGTGAATATCCTGGATTAGCCGGAGTGGGTGTGGTGGAATCCAACAAGTTGACCGGGACGACCAGCCCCGGCGCCTCTTCGCGTCAGGGGCCGAACAGGGGCTGCAGTCGCAGCGCCGCGAGGACCTCGGCCCGACGGTCGACCAGGCTGTCGCCGAGCACCTCCTCGGCGTGTCGGATGCGCTGTCGCACGGTGTTCTCGTGCACTCCCAGGCGGGTTGCGGCCGCCGACTGCGAGCCGGTGCTCAGCCAGGCCAGCACGGTCTCGCGGGTCCGGGCGGCCCGCTCGTCGTCGGCGTTCAGCTCACCGAGTTCGTCGCTGACGAACTGCCGGGCGGTGGACTCGTCGCTGAGCATCAGCAGCTCGAGGCTGACGTCGGCGAACCAGAGCACGTCGCCGAGACCGACGAACCGCCGCCGCAGGCGGGTCGCGTCCAGCGCCTGCCGGTAGGTGCGGCGCAGCCCGGCGACCCCGGAACTCGGCACCCCGATCGCGGTGGGGATCCCGGTGGCGGTCGCCGCCTCGGTCAGCAACGCCCGGGTCGACGAGCCCGGCGGGGCAGCGAACGACAACCACGCCGCCCAGGTCCCCGGGCCGTGCAGGGTCAGCAGCGAACCTCGGGCGCCGCTGCCGGAGACCAGGTCGGCCACTGCGCGTTCGGCCTGCGCCCGGTCCCCGACGTCCAGGACCACGCCCAGGTGGAACCCGCGCAACCGATACCCGAGGAGGTTCTCCAGATCCTGGGTGGGCTGGGTCAGCTCCCCGTCGAGGACCTGGTTCAGCGCCGCCCGGCGCCGGTCCTCCTGGTTGCGCAGGATCTCGGCGCGAGTGGCGTCGTAGCGGCCGACGACGGCGGCGAGGATGTGGATGATGTAGTCGAACAGCAGCGAGGTGGGCGGCCCGAGGAGTTCCACCAACGTGGCCGGGCCGGTCTGCGTCCGGACCTGCCGGAACCACAGGTGCCAGAACGACTGGACGCCGACCCAGTAGCCCTTCTCCAACTCGCTGACCGGGATACCCATCTCGGCGGTCAGGTCGGCGAAGCCGAAGGCTGCGTGCGGGTCCGCGTCCGGGAGCGTCAGGGTCCCGGCGAACAACGCGACGATCGCCCGCACGTTGTCGCGAACCGACAGGGCCAATGCCTCGTAGAAGTCCGGATCCTTGGCCTGCTCCGGCCACACCCGCGAGGCGATGTCGACCGTGATGAGCACGGCGAACGCGTCCGGGTCGGTCCGGGCAGCCAGTTGCCGCATGGCGTCGCGACTGATCTCGTCGAGCGCCGGCGCCACCACGCCCCGCATCCTAGAGGCGGCCGGGCGACCTGCGGCAGCGCCGAGTCAGCTGGTCGCGGCCCCGGCGAGGTGCCCGACGAGATAGGTGAACGCCAACCCGACCCCGCCGCCCACCAGCACGCGCAGCACCGCCCGTCCCGTCCGCCCGCCGCCGACGTGCGCGCCGATGGACCCGGCCAGGGCGAGGGCGGCCAGCACCACCGGCACGGCCACCCGGACGCGCAATTGGGTCGGCGGCAGCGTGATCGCGAGCAGTGGGATCGCCGCCCCGAGCGTGAACGACACCGCGGAGGCCACCGCCGCGCGCACCGGGTCGGCCAGGTCGGTGGGGTCCAGGTGGAGCTCCGCCTCGGCATGGGCGGCCAGGGCGTCGCGGTCGGTCAGTTCCTGGGCGACCAACCGGGCGGTGTTCGCGGACAGGCCCTTCGCCCGATAGAGCCCGGCCAGTTCGGCCAGTTCGCCCACCGGGTCCTCGGCCAGCTCCCGCTTCTCCTTGGCCAACTGGTCGCGTTCGGCATCGCGCTGACTACTCACCGAGACGTACTCGCCGAGCGCCATGGACACCGCCCCGGCGGCCAGGCCCGCCAGGCCGGCGGTGAGCAAGGGGTCGCGGGCGGTGGTGGCCCCGGCGACGCCGATCACCAGCCCGGCCTCGGAGACGATTCCGTCGTTGGCGCCGAGTACCGCGGCGCGCAGCTGGTTCAGGCGTCCGGCCAGCTTCGGATCGTGCGCCTCGCCCGGGTGCGTGGTCGACATGGCCATAAGGTGCCGGCTTCGCGGTGGCGCCGGCACACCGGTGGGTACGGGACAATGGGACGTCCACCCGCCAGGCCCCCGCCACAGGAGTTCGCACCGTGTCCGTCCGCTCCGACCTGCGCAACGTCGCAATCGTCGCCCACGTCGACCACGGCAAGACCACGCTGGTCGACGCCATGCTCTGGCAGGCCGGTGCCTTCCGGGAGGGCCAGGACGTCAACAAGCGGGTCATGGACTCGATGGACCTGGAGCGGGAGAAGGGCATCACGATCCTGGCCAAGAACACGGCCGTGCAGTGGATCTCCGATGCGGGTGACCCGCTGACCATCAACATCATCGACACCCCCGGCCACGCCGACTTCGGTGGCGAGGTGGAGCGCGGCCTGGAGATGATCCACGGCGTCGTGTTGTTGGTCGACGCCTCCGAGGGCGCGCTGCCGGGAACGCGCTTCGTGTTGCGCAAGGCGCTGGAGAAGAAGCTGCCGGTGGTGCTCTGCATCAACAAGGTGGACCGCTCCGACGCGCGGATCGCCGAGGTCGTCGACGAGGTCTACGAGCTGTTCCTGGACCTCGACGCCGACGAGCACCAGATCGAGTTCCCGATCGTCTACGCCTGCGCCAAGGCCGGCCTGGCCTCGCTGACCCGTCCGGCCGACGGGACCATGCCCGACGGCACCGACCTGCGCCCGCTGATGACCACAATCATGAACACCATCCCGGCGCCGGAGTACACCGAGGGCGCGGGGCTGCAGGCGCACGTGACCAACCTGGACTCCTCGCCCTACCTGGGCCGCCTGGCGCTGTGCCGGGTGTATGAGGGTGAGATCCGCAAGGGCCAGCAAGTGGCGTGGTGTCGCACCGACGGAACCGTCGAGCGGGTCAAGATCACCGAGCTGTTTCTCACCGAGGCGCTGGAGCGGGTGCCGGCCGAACGCGCCTGGGCCGGGGACATCATCGCCATCGCCGGCATTCCGGAGATCACGATCGGCGAGACCCTGGCGGACCTGGAGAACCCGATCCCGCTGCCGCTGATCACCGTGGACGAACCGTCGATCTCGATGACCATCGGCATCAACACCTCGCCGCTGGCCGGCCAGTCGGGCACGAAACTGACGGCCCGGCTGGTGAAGAACCGGCTCGAGGCCGAGCTGGTCGGCAACGTGTCGATCCGGATGCTGACGACGGAGCGGCCGGACACCTGGGAGGTCCAGGGCCGTGGTGAGCTGCAGCTGGCGGTCCTCGTCGAGCTGATGCGCCGCGAGGGATTCGAGATGACCGTCGGCAAGCCGCAGGTCGTCACCAGGGAGATCGACGGCAAGCTCTGCGAGCCGATGGAGCACATGACCATCGACGTCCCCGAGGACTACGTCGGAGTGGTGACCCAGTTGCTCGGCCTGCGTAAGGGCCGCATGGAGCAGATGGTCAACCACGGCACCGGCTGGGTCCGGATGGAGTACCGCGTCCCGGCCCGTGGCCTGATCGGCTTCCGCACCGAGTTCCTCACCGAGACCCGCGGCACCGGCCTGCTGCACCACGTCTTCGACAAGTACGAGCCGTGGCACGGCGAGCTGCGCACCCGCCCCTCGGGCTCCCTGGTCGCCGACCGCAAGGGTCCGGCCACCGGGTTCGCGTTGGCCAACCTGCAGGAGCGCGGCGCGATGTTCGTGGGCCCGGGCACCGAGGTCTACGAGGGCATGATCGTCGGGGAGAACGCGCGCTCGGACGACATGGACGTCAACATCTGCAAGGAGAAGAAGCTCACCAACATGCGCCAGTCCACCAGCGACGAACTCGAGCGCCTGGTCCCGGCCCGGAACCTCAGCCTGGAGCAGGCGCTGGAGTTCTGTCGTGAGGACGAGTGCATCGAAGTGACCCCGGGCTTCGTCCGGCTCCGCAAGGTCGAACTCGACGCCAAGCAGCGCGAGCGCATCCGCGGCCGGGCCGCCAAGGGTGGCTGACCCCGGTTCACCGCGGGCAACGTCGGCGCAAGTGGGGGCTGTACCGCTCAGCTTTCGCTGAGGTCAGGGGAGGTTTCGGCGCGCCGGCAATAGGGTGCGCGCCATGACCCGTTTTCTGATGGTCACGGTCGACGGGGCGGGCAACCTGGTCCCGACCCTCGGCCTGGCCGCCCGACTCAGCGCGCTCGGGCACGACGTACGGCTGCTCGGGCACCCCTCGATCCATGAGCGCTGCGGGGTCCACGGGTGGCGGCCGGTGTCCTTCACCAAGGCCGCGCCGTTCGACAGCACCTGGCCGGTCGATCCGGCCGAGGAGATCCCCAATTTCTGTCGGGCCATCTTCTTCGACGCGGGCATCGGCCACGACACCCTCGCCGAACTCGAGCGCGAACCGGCCGACGTGCTCATCGTCGACTGCCTGGCCTGGGGCGCGGGCGCGGCGGGTGAGGTGGCCGGGATCCCGACGGTCGCGCTGTTCCACCTGGCGCCGTCGCTGTTCCGCGCGGGCCCGCTGGTCGAGCTCCTGGAACCGGCGCTGCCCATGCTGCACGCCATGCGCGCGGAGCTCGGGGCGCGGCCCGTGGCGAGCTTGGCCGAGGCGCACGACACCTGCGCGCTTGCGTTGGCGACGCTGCCCGAAGAGTTCGACGTGCCGGCCTCGCTGCCCGCGCAGTACCGCTACATCGGCCCGATCCTGGACGGCCCGGCCCTGGGCGGGTTCGAGCCCACCCCGCCGGCGACGGTGGACCCGCTGGTGCTGGTCAGCTTCAGCACCAGCTTCCAGGATCAGCAGGGCGCGCTGCAGTGGGCGATCGACGAACTTTCCGGCCTACCCGTGCAGGTAGTGGTGACCACCGGGCACTCCGTCGCCCCGGCCGACCTCGACGCCGCCGAGAACACCGTGGTGGCTCGTTTCCTCGACCACAGTGAGTTGTTGTCGCGGGCGACCGCGGTGGTGACGCACTGTGGGCTGGGCACGACGCTGAACAGCCTGGCCCACGCGGTGCCCATGGTGTGCGTGCCGATGGGTCGGGACCAGCAGTTCAACGCGGCCATGGTCGCCCGACTCGGCGCCGGCATGACGGTCGAACTCGGGAAGCGCGGCGGGATATCCCGGGCAGTGGAGCACGCGATCTTCGATATCCGAATGCAGTCCGCCGCGGACTATTTCGCCCGGGTGATGGGCGGCTACCGCGGTGCGGACGCGGCGGTCGAGGCGCTGGCGGAGCTGGCGGCTAAATAGTCCGCCGCATGGCCACGCCCGGCATCATCACGCCGTCCGGCATCACCAGGTCCTGCGGTTGCTCGTCGGTGAACCCCCACGACCGGTACAGCGCCACGCCGGGCATGGTTGCCATCAGCGCCAGGTCGGTGAACCCCTCGGCGCGGGCGGCCGCCGCGCACGCGTCCAGGATGCGGGTGCCCAGCCCGCGCCGGGTCCAGTCGCCGTGCACGAACATTGCCCGCACCCTGGCCGGTTCCCGCGTCGGGTCGAGCAGACGGGCCTCGTCGCCGGTGGGGACCGCGCCGTTGAACAACTTGTCCCGGCGGCTCCAGCCACCGCACGCGAAAAGGCCGGCGTCCGGCGCGGTGACCACGAAGTACGTCCCGTCCTCGATCAGCGTCGGGTCCAGCACGCCGATGTGGCGCATTCCGCTCGCCGTCTGCACCGGGTCGTAGTGCGCCGGGAACAGTGCCAGCACCGAGGCCGTCATCAGGGCCTGGATCTGCTCGGCGTCGGCCAGGGTGGCGCGGCGCAGGTCCAGCGCGGTCAGGACCGCACCAACTCCAGCCGCGGCGAGTTGGCCAGGGTCTGCAGCACGACGCAGTAGCGCTCGGTCAGTCGCAGCAGGGTGTCGACCTGCTCCTTCGGGGCGTCGGTGTCCAGGGCGACGTGCAGCCGGATGGCGGTGAAGCCGACCGGGGCGTCCTTGGCCACCCCGAGGGTGCCCCGGAAGTCCAGGTCGCCCTCGGCGCGCAGCGTGCCGGTGCGCACCTCGAGCTCCAGGGCGGTCGCAACGGCCCGCAGGGTCACTCCGGCGCACGCCACCAACGCCTGCAGCAGCATGTCGCCGGAGCACGCCAGGCTGCCGGTGCCCCCGGTCGCCGGGTGCAGCCCGGCCTCGACCAGGGCCCGCCCGGTGGCCACGGTGCAGCTCACCCCCTCGGGGTCGAGCGTGCCCTCGGCGGACAGGGTGATCAGTGCCGCGTCGGGCGCGGCGCGGTACTGGTCCTTCAGCGGCGCCTGCAGCGCCTGCAACTCGGCCTTGTCCATGACCGCACGCTAGGCCAGGCTGACCGGGTGCGAGCGGTGTGGGTGGAGGCCGCGGTCAACGGGCCGTGGACGCGGGCCCGGCAGCCGAAGATCCCGATCACCGTCGAGGAGATCGTCGCGGACGGCATCGCCTGTGTCCGGGCGGGTGCGGCGATCGTGCACGTGCACCCCTACGACCCGGCGACCGGACTGCAGCGCGAGGACCCGGACGTCTACCAGGCGATCATCTCCGGCATCCGCGCCGAGGTCGACGCCATCGTCTACCCGACGCTGGCGCTGCTCGGCGACCCGAACGCCGAGCGCCCGATGTCGGCCGCCGAGCGGTTCTGCGCCGTCGCGGAACTGGCCCGCCGCGGCGTACTCGAGTGGACGGTCGTCGACCCCGGCTCGGCCCACATGACGCATGTCGCAACGCCCGCGGAGGGATTCCTCTACCTCAACCCGGACGACCACATCCGCTACGGGCTCGACCTGGCCGCCGAACACGGGATCCGCCCGGCCTACGCCTGCTACGAACCTGGGATCACCCGGCTCGGCGCGCTGCTGGCCCGGGTCCGCCCCGGCCTGCCGGAGCCGGTCTACCGGTTCATGTTCTCCGACGACCTCAGCTTCGGCTTCCCGCCGCGGGACTGGGCGCTGGAGGCGCACATCCGCCTGCTCGACGAGGTTGCGCCCGGCAGCCAGTGGATGGTCGCCGGCTTGTGCGTGGACGTGCTGCCGCTGATCCCGGAGGCGGTGGCCCGGGGCGGTCACGTACGGGTCGGGCTGGAGGACCAGCCGTTCGGGTCCGCACGGACCAACGTCGAGCTGGTCACCGACGCGGTGAACCGCATCGGGGCAGCCGGCGCTCGGCCGGCCACCACCGCCGAGGTCCGCGCCACATTGGCCGGACGCTAGGCCCCGAGCGATCGCCGCAGGAAGTCCAACTGCAGGAGCAGCAGGTTCTCCGCGACGGTCTCCTGCGGCGTCATGTGGGTGACGCCGGACAACGGCAGCACCTGGTGCGGCCGCCCGGCGGCCAGCAGCGCCGCGGACAGTTGCAGGGTGTGCGCGGCCACGACGTTGTCGTCGGCCAGGCCGTGCACCAGCAGCAACGGGCGGATCGGATCGCCGGGGCGGGGCACGAGGTCGGGGGACAGCACGCCGTCGGTGCACAGCGAGCTTCGGGCGTAGTTGTCCGGGTCGTCGGTCGGGGTGCCCAGGTAACGCTCGGTGTAGTGGGTGTCGTAGAGCGCCCAGTCGGTGACCGGGGCGCCGGCGATCGCCGCGTGGAACACGTCCGGGCGCCGCAGCACGGCCAGCGCCGCGAGGTACCCGCCGAACGACCAGCCGCGGATCGCCACCCGGTCGGTGTCCAGGTCGCTGAACTGCTCGGCGGCCGCGTGCAGGGCCGCGATCTGGTCGGCCAGGACCGGCCCGGCGAGGTCGCCCGCGACGGCCCGTTCCCAAGCCGCGTCGCGCCCCGGTGTCCCGCGCCCGTCGGCGATCACCACCGCGAACCCGGCATCCGCCCACCACTGCGACTCGAGGAACGAGTTGGCCGAGGACAGCACCCGCTGGGCGTGCGGGCCCCCGTACGGGTCGAGCAGCACCGGCAACGGCGTGCCGGGCCGGTGCCCGGTCGGCAGCAGCACGACGGTGCGCACCTCACGCGGCCCGGCCGACAACGTGCGCGCCACCGGCGTGATCCCGGGGTCGGCGGACAGCGTGGCGATCTCGCCGACGACCGCGTCGTCCCGACGCACCGTGACCGTGCGGCCCACGCGCGCCAGGGCTGAGGAGACCAGGACCACCGTGCCGCCGCCGGCCGCGGCCGCGTGGACGCCGGGGGCAGCGGACACCGCGACCGGCCCGTCCGGCCCGGTGCGGTGCACGTGCACCTGGGTCGGGTCCTCGGCCGAGGCGGTGAACAACAGTTCGCCGGCGCCGCCCGCCCGGGTCGACCCGAGGACCGCGCGCACCTGCAGGTCCGCCGAGACCATCCGGTCGCCGAGGAACAGTCGCCGCCGGCCGGTGGAGTCACCGACCCGGACCAGCTCGCCGCCCGGACCCCAGTGCGGCACGCCGTCGACCAACTCGACCCAGTCCGGGTCGCTGTCGGTGTGCAGCAGCTGGGTCGCGCCGGTCGTGACGTCCACCGAGAGCACCTGCGTCGAGCGCTGCACCCGGTTCTGGACGTGCAGCAGCGGGGCGCCCCGACCCGACCAGTGCACGGCGGCGAGGTACTCGTAGGCCTCGGTGTCCCAGCTGACCTGCACCCGCGCGCCGTCCAGGGCGATCAGGTGCAGTTCGACGGTCGCGTTGCGGGTGCCGGCCGCCGGGTAGGCGATCTGCTGTGGGTCGCGACCGGGGTGCGCCGGATCGGCGATGTGCCAGCGGTTCACCGCAGTGGTGTCCACCCGGCTGACCAGCAGGGCGCTGCCGTCCGGTGCCCACCAGAAGCCGCGGGAGCGCCCCATCTCCTCGGCGGCGATGAACTCGGCCAGCCCCCAGGTCACCGACTCGGCCGTGTCCTGGCCGCCGAGTTCGGCATCCTGACCAGTCGTCACATCGACGATCCGGACGCGATCCTGCGCCACGTAGGCGATCTGACGACCCGTCGGATCCAGTCTGGGGTCGAACAGCGGACTGGTCGCGGGCACCGGGCGGATGTCGGGGGAGCCGTCCAGTTCGGCCACGTACATTGCACCGGACAGCGTGAACACCGCGCGCCGCAGGTCGCGGTCGGTGGCGTAGGTGACGATTCCCGCCGCGCCCTCCCGGGCCCGCTCCCGCCGGGCGCGTTCGGCCGCCGAGAGGGTCTCGTCGTCGCCGGTGAGCCCGCGCGGGTCGGCGACCACACGCTCGACCACCCCGTCGCCGATGTCGGCCGCCCACAGCATCGTGCGCCGGTCCGTCCCGGACGGGGCCCGCAGGAACGCCACCCGGGCGCCGTCGGGCGAGACCGCGAAGTTGCGCGGCACGCCGAGGGTGAACCGC
The DNA here is from genome assembly GCA_036269075.1 of Sporichthyaceae bacterium. Lineage (NCBI taxonomy): Bacteria > Bacillati > Actinomycetota > Actinomycetes > Sporichthyales > Sporichthyaceae > Sporichthyaceae bacterium. The sequence continues at coordinate 35,562 of DATASX010000130.1, read as the reverse complement.
AAGGTTCGCGCGCTGTGCCGGGGGAAGCTCGGCCGGTCGGCGTTCATGGCCGAAATCCTGTCAGCCGGGTCGACTAGATTCTTGGCATGCCTGCTGCAACGCCCGCCGAGCGCCGGATGGTAGTGGTCCACGCCCACCCGGACGACGAGGTGATCAACACCGGCGCCACGATGGCGATGTACGCCGATCAGGGCGCGGCTGTCACGTTGGTGACCTGCACGCTCGGCGAGGAGGGCGAGATTCTCGTCCCCGAGCTCGCCCACCTGGCCGCCGACCGCGACGACGCTCTCGGCGAATACCGAATTGGCGAACTTGCCGAGGCCATGAAGGCGCTCGGGATCGATGACCATCGGTTTCTCGGCGGCCCGGGCAAGTACCGCGACTCCGGGATGATGGGCACCCCGGCGAACGACCGCCCCGAGTCGTTCTGGCAGGCCGATCTCGACACCGCCGCGACCGACCTGGTCGGGGTCCTGCGGGAGACCCGGCCGCAGGTGCTGATCAGCTACGACGAGAACGGCGGCTACGGCCACCCCGACCACATCCAGGCGCACCGGGTCATGAACCGTGGCGCGGAGCTCGCCCGCGACGCCGCGTTCCGGCCCGACCTCGGCCCGGCGTGGGACGTCGCGAAGATCTACCAGTGCGTCATTCCGCACTCGTTCCTGCAGGCCGGCATCGATGCCATGCGGGCGGCCGGCGACACCGAGTTCTTCTTCGGCGCCGAGCGCGCCGAGGACCTGCCCTTCGGCATCGCGGACGAGCTGGTGACCACGATCATCAACGCCGACGACTACATCGAGGCCAAGATGGGCTCGATGCGGGCGCACGCCACCCAGATCGCCATGGACGGGCCGTTCTTCGCGTTGTCCAATCACCTCGGTCAGAAGATCTGGGGCACCGAGTGCTTCCGTCTCGTCCACGGTGAGCAGGGTGCTGTGCCGATCGAGGCCGACCTGTTCGCGGGACTGTGAGTCGCGCGCAGGCGCGCACGGGGCGGCTCAGCCTGTCGTCGGCCGGGCGATCGGGCAGGCCGGCGAGCCCGGGCGCGCGGCCGCTGGTCACGCTGCCGGAGTGGCTCACTGAGCGCCCGATCCCGCAGGCCATCGGGTTGGCGATCGGCCTGTTCGGTGCCGGCTTCCTGGCGGGTCTTCTCGGAGCGTTCGGATACGCGGTCCGGGTGCACGGCATCCCGGTCGGGGTGGCGATCGCGCTGGCCACGCAGTGCTCGGTCGCATTCGCGGCCGGGGTGTGGAACGCGGCCCGGTCGGCGGCGGGTGTGCCTGTGCTGGGCTGGGTCGTCACGGTCCTGCTCTTCTCCACCGAGCGACCTGCGGGCAGCGTGGTCATCGCCGCCACCAAGGTGGGCTACGTCTACCTGATCGGTGGGCTGGTCCTGCTCGGTCTGCTCATGCTGCTGCCGTACGACCGCATCGCGGGCCGAGGCGACGCGAAGTGACGCTGGATCAGTTGGACGCCGCGATCGTCGCCGCGCTGCGCCGCGACGCGCGCAGCAGCTACGCCGAGATCGGCGACGAGGTCGGTCTGTCGGCGCCCGCGGTCAAGCGCCGCGTCGACCGACTGCTGGCCACCGGCGCCATCCGCGGTTTCACCACCCTGATCGACCCCGCCGCCCTGGGTTGGACCACCGAGGCCTTCGTCGAGTTGTACTGCGTCGACCGCACCACTCCGGCCATGATCCGCGCCGCGGTCAGCCGATTTCCGGAGGTCGTCTCGGCCTCGACGGTCACCGGCGAGGCCGACGCGATCCTGCACGTGCTGGCCTCCGACGTCGCTCACCTGGAGAAGGTCGTCGAACAGATCGGCGCCGAACGCTTCGTGGCGCGGACCCGCTCGTTCGTGGTGATGTCGGCACTGCTGCGGCGGGCCGAGACCGGCGGGCAACCCTGAGTCAGCGCTCGGCGCAGAACGCCTGCACCCGCTGCCAGAACAGCTCTGTGGCGGCCTCGTCGTACTCCTCGGTCAGCGACGCGTCGGTGAACAGGTGCCCGTCCCCCTCATAATCAAATAGTTCAAGCCTCGCCCCGGCCTCACTCACCGAGGCGGAGAACTCCTCGAGTTCGTCCGGCTCCCGCCACGGATCGTCCAGCATGCAGTGAAGCTGAACCGGGGTTTTCCCCGGCCAAGCCGGAACGTGCAGCGCAATCAGCGGCAGCGCCCCACCGAGCAGTACCGCCCCACCCGCAGGCCGTGCGCAAGCCACGTACTCCGCCGGCGCGGCGCCCATCGAGAACCCGACGACGAAGAGCCCATCGGCCAGGTCCCGCGTCGCTCGTTGCGCCCGCGCCAACAGTTCGGGGAACCCGACGACCTCTTGCGCGAAGTGCATCGCCGGCTCGTAGCCGTCGAACACCTCGCCCTCGTAGAGGTCGGCGACCAAGACCTCGTGCCCGGCCTCGGTGAGCCGCCGGGCGGCGTCGAGGACGCCGGGCCGGACGCCCAGCACGGAGTGAAAAAGGGCGATCTCAGCCATGCGTCCATCATCCTCACAACATCACGACGGAAATCGCCGGGCACACGCAACGAAGCGCGGGCGACACGCAACGTTTTCGCCTGACGGCGGGCCCGCGGGTTCCTACCGTGGAGTCATGACGATGCCTCAGTTCGCGTCCCCGTCGGCGGTCCCGAGCACCGACGCGACCGTGACTGCACTGCCGACCGTGCGTTCGGCCCGCACCCGCCACTACCTGATGTGCCGGCCGTCCCACTTCGCAGTCAGCTACACGATCAACCCGTGGATGGACCCGAGCATCCCCGTCGACCGTGAGTTGGCGATCCGCCAGTGGGAGAGCCTGCACGACCTGTACGTGGCCCTGGGCCACACAGTGAGCCTGATCGAGCCGATCCCCGGCCTGCCGGACATGGTGTTCGCGGCGAACGGGGCGTTGGTCGTCGACGGCAAGGTCCTCGGCGCCAAGTTCGCCAAGGAGCAGCGGAGGCCCGAGGGGCCCGCCTACCTCGACCGGTTGATGGCCCTGGACAGTTTCGGCTCGTTCGCGGTGACCCTCGCGGACAACGAGGGTGAGGGCGACTTCCTGGACGTCGGCGACGTGATCCTGGCCGGCACCGGATTCCGCACCGCGCCCGCCGCGCACCGTGAGGCTCAGGAGTTCCTCGGCAAGCCGGTGATCTCGCTGACCCTGGTCGACCCGAACTTCTACCACCTGGACACTGCGCTGACCGTGCTCGGCGACCGCGACATCGCCTACTACCCGGCGGCGTTCTCGCCGGGCAGCCGGGCGGTGCTGCGCCGCATGTTCCCGGACGCGCTGATCGCCACCCCGAACGACGCGATGGTGTTCGGCCTGAACTCCGTCAGCGACGGCCGGCACGTCGCGGTGGCCGTCGAGGCGGTCGACCTGCACGCGGCGCTGCGCGCCCGCGGTTACGAGCCGATCCCGGTCGCGATGTCGGAGTTCCGCAAGTCCGGTGGCGGGCCGAAGTGCTGCACGTTGGAGCTGCGGTCATGACGAGCACCGTTCCGGCGGCCCGGATGCCCGCCGCCGACCTGCGCGACCGCTGCGCGCACAACTACCACCCGCTGCCGGTGGTCGTCGCCTCGGCGAGCGGGTGCTGGGTCACCGACGTCAACGGCCGCCGCTACCTGGACTGCCTGGCCGCGTACTCGGCGCTGAACTTCGGCCACGGCCACCCGGAGCTGCTGGCTGCCGCGCACCACCAGCTCGACCGGCTGACGTTGACCTCGCGGGCCTTCGACCACGACGCCCTCTACGAGTTCTGCGCCGAGCTCGGCGACCTGTGCGGCAAGCAGATGGTGCTGCCGATGAACACCGGCGCGGAGGCCGTGGAGACCGCGATCAAGGTGGCCCGCAAGTGGGGCTACCGGGTCAAGGGCGTCCCGTCCGGCCGAGCCACGATCGTCGTGGCCGACGGCAACTTCCACGGCCGCACGACCACGATCGTCTCGTTCTCCACCGACTCGGTCGCGCGCGACGACTTCGGTCCGTTCACCCCCGGGTTCCGGATCGTGCCCTACGGCGATGCCGCCGCGCTGGAGGCCGCGATCGACGACGACACCGTCGCGGTGCTCATCGAGCCGATCCAGGGCGAGGCGGGCGTGCTCGTGCCGCCGGCCGGCTACCTGCGCTCGGTGCGCGAGATCTGCACCCGCCACAACGTGCTGTTCCTGGCCGACGAGATCCAGTCCGGCCTCGGCCGCACCGGCGACACGTTCGCCTGCGACCACGAGGGCGTCGTCCCGGACATGTACGTGCTGGGCAAGGCGCTCGGCGGCGGCATCGTGCCGGTGTCGGCCGTCGCGGCCGACGCGGACGTGCTCGGCGTGCTGTCGCCGGGGGAGCATGGCTCGACCTTCGGCGGTAACCCGATGGCCTGCGCGGTCGGCCGGGTGGTCGTCCGGATGCTGGCCGGCGGCGAGTACCAGAGGCGGGCCCGCGACCTCGGCGAGCAGTTGCACTCCCGGCTGATGGGGCTCGCCCCGCTCGGCGTCACCGCGGTGCGTGGCCGTGGCCTGTGGGCCGGGGTCGACATCGACCCCGAGTTGGCGACGGGGCGTCAGATCTGCGAACGGCTCATGTCGCTCGGCGTGCTGGCCAAGGACACCCACGGGTCGACGATCCGCCTCGCGCCGCCGCTGGTGATCAGCGAGGCCGAGATCGACTGGGCCCTCGACGCCCTGACCGAGGCCTTGCGCGTCCGCTGACCCACCGGGCCCCGCAGGCCGCGCCTGCGAACACCACTTCTGCTGCCTGCCGCACCTAATGAGGCCGACCAATAGGTGCGACAGGCAGCAGAAGTCGGGGCTTCAGTTGAGGCGGGCCCGCGCGGTGCGGGCGTCCTGGCGGGCCGACTTGGCCACCAGCGGCTGCTCGGCCTCGACCAGCTCGGCGAAGGCCTCCAGCTGCGTGGCCGCGGCCCCGTAGTCGCCGGTCCGGGCCAGGGCCTCGCCGTGCTCGCGGCGCAGCACCTCCGGGCAACCGGGGATCAACAACGACAGCTCCAGGGCCCACAGCCGGGTGCGGACGCGGTCGGACCGGCCCGCCCAGTTGCGGATGTTGGCCAGGATGCGCAGCATCGTCCGCCTGGTGTCCCAGGGACGCAGATCGCGCGCGGTCGGCTCGTGCCCGATCGCGCCGTAGACGGTCGACGGCGGTACCGGCACCCCGCCCGCGAACGGGTCGACCAGGACCAGCCCGTCGCCGCGGACGTCCTCCGGGTCGCCGATGCCGACGACGAAGTGGCCGGGCAGCCCGACCCCGTGAGCCGGTACCTCGATGCGCCGGGCGACCTCCAACCACACCACCGACAGCAGGATCGGCAGGCCCCTGCGGCGGCCCAGCACCTCGTGCAGCAGGGACGAGCGCACGTCGTCGTAGTCCGCGGCCGAGCCCGCGAAGCCCACGTCGCCGCCGAGGGTCGAGCGCAGGTGGCGCCCGATCGCGGCCGGCCCGGCCGCCCCGGGCAGCCCGGCGGCCACCACGTCGGCCAGCGCGTCAAGGCGCTCGGTGAACCCGCGCACGTCGAGCCCCGGGGTGACCTCGTTGCCCATCAGCAGGCAGGGCAGGTCCAGCGGGGTCGCGGGATCGGCCATCGCCGCCGCGAACAGTTCACGGTGCTCGGTCACGACGCCTCCGTCCCGACCGAGGGCTTTGCCTCCGGGGCGGTGCGGTACTGGTAGGCGTGGTGCTGGGCGAAGCCCAGGCCGCGGTAGAGCTCGATCGCCGCGGTGTTGTCCGCGGCGACCTGCAGGTACACCTGCTCGGCACCGGCGGTTCGGCCGTGCGCCACCAGATGCCGCACCACGTGCCCCGCCAGCCCCCGCCGGCGGGCCGTGGGCCCGGTCTCGACCGCGCTGATGCCCAGTCGGCCGGAGTCCAACGTCGAACGGGCGATCGCCGTCGCTGCGCCGCCGTGGCGCACGGACGCGAAGACCGCCGACTGAGGACCCGTCAGAACCGTTCTGCCCACCTCCGAGATACCTCCCCGGGAACCGTAGCCCGCGAGCCAGGCCTCGTCCGGGGCGGTGTCCAGCCGGACCGGCTCCCCGCCCGGGTCCGGCGGCAGGACCGTGTTGGCCGCGGCGGTCAGCACCAGGATCCGCCGGCCGGTCGTGGGCCAACCGAGGTCGGTCAGCGCGGCGCCGAGGCCGTCGTCGAGCGGTTCGGGGATCGAGAACGCCGGCGCCAGGTCGCGCTCGCGGTACCAGCGGTCGACGACCGCCAGCGCCTCGGGCACCGGCAGGCCGGGGGCGTCCAGCACCAGCACCGAGTTGGCCCGCAGCGTCCACCCGCCGGTGGCGCGCAGCAGCCAGCCGCCCAACTCCGTCGTGTCCTGCGCGGGCCAGCCCAGGGCAGCGATCCGCTGCAGCTCGCGCACCTGCGCCAGGCCGCCGGACATCCGGGTCGGCGGCGGCGGGACCACCTTGCCGGCCACCACCGAGTCCTCGGCGATCTCGGTGAGGGTCCCGTCGCGGCGTGCGACGACCAGCGTTCCGTCCGACCACCGGAGCAACTGTCCGACCGCATCGGTCATCCCCCCGTCGGGCAGTCGACGCCTGACCGAAACCCGGGAACCGACGTCGTCCGGCGAGATCGTCAACGCGAGGACGAAGCGTTGCTGCAAGCGGTGCCCCCGTTGTCGTCTTGGCCTGCCCTGACCGTGATACTAAGTCGGCAGTCAGATCGCGAGGAGGACCTTCCGTGACGTACGTGATCGCTCAGCCCTGCGTCGACCTCAAGGACAAAGCCTGTATCGAGGAGTGTCCGGTCGATTGCATCTACGAGGGCGAGCGGATGCTCTACATCCACCCCGACGAGTGCGTGGATTGCGGGGCCTGTGAACCGGTGTGCCCGGTCGAGGCAATTTTCTACGAGGACGACGTGCCGGACCAGTGGAAGAGCTTCTACAAGGCCAACGTCGAGTTCTTCGACGACCTCGGGTCGCCCGGCGGCGCGGCGAAGCTCGGCCTGATCGAGCGCGACCACCCGCACGTCGCGGCGCTGCCGCCGCAAGAACACGAAGAGTGAGGTCGTCGAACCTCCCGGACTTCCCCTGGGACCGGCTCAACCCGGCCAAGGAACGTGCTATCACGGCGGCTGGGCCGGCGGGGTTGGTCGACCTGTCCGTCGGCACCCCGGTCGACCCGGCGCCGAAGGTCGTGCAGGAAGCGCTGGCCGGGGCGGCCGACGCGCCCGGCTACCCGCTGACCTCCGGCACGCCGGCAGTTCGCGCGGCGATCGCGGAGTTCCTGGCCCGGCGCTTCGGCGTCGCGGGCCTGGCCCCGACCGCGGTGCTGCCGGCCATCGGGTCGAAGGAACTCGTGGCCTGGTTGCCGAGGTTGCTCGGGCTGGGGTCCGGCGACGTGGTGGCGCATCCGCATCTGGCCTACCCGACCTACGAGGTCGGTGCGCGGCTGGCCGGGGCCACCCCGGTGCGGGCTGAGGAACCGTCAGAACTCGACTCGGCGGGCAGATCGGGCCCGGTGGGGATGGTCTGGGTGAACTCCCCGGCCAACCCGTCAGGTCGTGTCCTGCCGCCGGACCGGCTGCGCGAACTGGTGGCGTGGGCCCGGGCGGCGGGCGCGGTGCTGGTCTCCGACGAGTGCTACGCGGAGTTCGGCTGGGACACCGAGCCGGTCTCGGTGCTGCACCCGGACATCTGCGGGGGCTCGCATGCAGGCCTGCTGGCGGTGCACTCGGCCTCGAAACGCTCCAACCTGGCCGGTTATCGGGCGGCGTTCCTGGCCGGCGACCCGGGACTGGTGGCGCACCTGCTCGAGGTCCGTAAGCACGCCGGGATGATGCTGCCGACGCCGGTCCAGGCCGCGTTGGTGGCCGCCCTGACCGACACCGAGCACGTCGCGGAGCAGCGGGAGCGGTACGCGGCCCGACGCGCCACGCTGCGGGCGGCCGTGCTCGAGGCCGGCTTCCGGATCGATGAGTCGGCGGCTGGTCTGTACCTGTGGACAACTCGCGACGAGGACTGCTGGGCCACCGTCGGACACTTCGCCGACCGGGGCATCCTGGTCGCTCCGGGGGAGTTCTACGGCCCTGGGGGACGGCGCCATGTGCGCATCGCACTCACCGCGACGGATGAGCGGATCGCGGCAGCGGCCCAGCGACTGACGAGCTGAGCGCGGGCCGGCTTCAGCCGTGCGCGACGATCACCACGAACATCAGCAGGGCGACGGCCAAGGCGGCGACCATGACCAGCACCGGGCCGCGGCCGGACGTCCGCTCCTGGTAGTGCTCCGCGCCGGTCACGAACGCGCGGAACATCTCGGTGTTGCCACCGGGGTCGATCTCGTCGTCCGCCATCTGCCGACCATAGACCTGTAACGACCTGGCGTCAGGGAGATCACGGAACAACATCACCGGCGGGTCCGCCGGTCCGAGATCACTGCGGAATCGACTGCGGGGGGACGTACGGGGCCGGTTCCCGGTGCGCGGGCCGGTGGTACACCGGCCGCGACTCACGCTCGTGGCTGTCCGAGTCCTCGCTGCTGCGGGTGTGGGACGAACCGGACGAGGTGGGCCGACTCGTCGAGGACCGGAGGCTCGAGCTCCCGCTCGACCGGGCGGTGGAGGACTCGGTCGACGACGGGTGGGTCAGCCTCGACTCGCCGGACGGGGAGTGGGACGGCGAACTCTCCGGCGCCGGCGAATTCGTCGGTGTCGGTTCGGCCCCGGAGGATGACTCGTCGGAGGAGGCACTGTCCGACGCGGGTTCCCGCGTCCGGGTCGGCGGGTGGGTGGGCGACGGGGCGGCGGTGGCCGCCGGGGTGGGCGTGCTCGACGGCCTGGCCGGGATGACGGGTGCGACGTCCGGGTCCATGTCGGCGAAGACGACCACGTTGCCCTCGTAGCCATCGCCCTTGTGGTACTGCCCGCCGCAGGTGATCAGCCGCAGGACCGGCGTGGTGCTGGGCCCGTACACGGCTTCGCTGGGGAACTGGTCGCGGGGGTAACTGCCGACCTCGGTGACCGTGAAGTGCGCGGTCGACCCGTCGGCCCGCAGAACCGACAGGTGGTCGCCGGGCCGCATCGCGCCGAGGTTGAAGAACACCGCTGGGGCTTGCGGTGAGTCGAGGTGGCCGACGATCACCGACGTGCCGGCCTCACCGGGGGTGGCCAGGTTGCGGTACCACCCGGCCGGTGCGGTGGAGTCGTCCGGTGGGACCTCGATCTCGCCGTCCGACTGCAGCCCGAGCTGCATCAGCGCCGTGTTGATGCCGACCCGCGGCACGGTCAACCGGATCGGCGTGGAGCGGGTCAGCGGGGTGACCGGGCCGAGCGGGTTCTGCTCGGGCCCGGACTGGGCCAGCAGGGTAGGCCCGGTGCTGGAGAAGCCAATCGCCGCCGCTTGCCCCGCACGAGGCGGGGCAGGCGGCGGCATCTTGCCGAAACTGAGACCGACGATCAGGAGGGTCATGCCCACCTGGCTGAGCACACCGGCGCCAGTCAGCGCCAGCACCCGCGCCTTGCCGTCGGTCATCCTCGAATTACAGGCTGGAGCGGCGACGCAGCGCAAGGACGCCGATCAGGGCGGCCATCGCGATGGCAACCGCACCGGCTGCTGCCAGCGCGTTGCTGTCCGAGACGGAGGAGCCACCGCCACCGGTCTTGGGCGCCCCGGCAGGAACCGCGCCACCGGACTTCGCCGACGAACCGCCGGCCTTGGTGTCGCTCGAGCTGCTCGACTTTGTGGTGCTCGAGGAGCCACCGGCCGTGCTGGGCGGCACGGCGACCGTCGAACCGCCGCTGCTGACCTTGCTTGCGGGGGTCGCGGTAGCGGACGGCAGCGCCGCCGTGGAACCGGTGCCGCTCGACTTGGCGGACGACGAGTCGCTGCTCGACTTGCTGGAACCGCTGCTCGACCCGCCGGTGGACGTGTCCATGTTCATGCCGGGCGGCATGGCGGTCATGTCCGTCCCGGACCCGGAGTGGGACGCGCTCGAGGTCGACTTCGCGGTCGGCGCCGTGACCGCCACAGTGCTGCCGCCCGAGGAGGACGACGAGCCCGTGGAGGAGGAGGCGGATGTCGACTTCGCTGTGGGCAGGGTCACCACCGTGGTGCTGCCGCCCGAGGAGGATGACGAGCCCGTGGAGGAGGCGGATGTCGACTTCGCGGTCGGCAGGCTGGTCGCGACGGTGCTGCTCGCGCTGGTCGAGGCGGCTGTTGGGACGTCTGTCGGGGCGCTGGTGGCGGTGGCCGCGGGCGCGCCGGCGTTGGACGTGGTGTCCTTCTGCGACCACAGGCCGATCAGCGAGAGCACGCCTGCGAGGACGGCGATCGCAATGATCGCGCCCACCACCCAGGACGTGTTGTTCGGCTGATCGTCCCCGCTGTCCGCGTGGTCGTCAGACTCGTTGTTCGGCTTCGCCATCTTCGCTCCCGTTGCGATGGTTTATGCCTGAAAGCGTAGGGCCAAAAAGGTGAATACTTCCCCAAACAGTGCCTTCGACCTGTGCAAATGGGATACCCCGCAAACCGCTTCCGGTCATCCCCGGTCGAAACGAAGATCATCTTCGGGCAATGCCACCCCGCCGATTCACCCGTTGTTCGCACGGTAGGTTGACCGGTACTGACGGCGCGTGACAAAGGAGGTCCTCCGATGGCCAGCAGGAACTCGGAGGTGGCCCGCGGCGGCGTCGTCGGGGTCAGCTACGAGGGCCGCTCGGTCGTGGAATTCGTGACCGGCCTGCGCCTGGACGGAGTGCAGATCGTCGTTGACGCGCGCCTGGTGCCGCGGTGCAACCGGCGCGGGTTCTCCCGGCACGTGCTCGCCGAGGCGCTGCGGGCGAACGGCATCCAGTACGTGCACTACGAGGAGCTCGGCAGTCCGGACGTCGGGCAGGTGGCGTTCCGCAGCGCCGCCGATGCAGCCGCGGCTGCCGACCGCTACCGCGTCCACCTGGCATCACCGCGGGCCCGCGCCGTGATCCGCGACCTGATCACCGTCTCCGGCTCGCGGTGCGTCGGTGTGATGACCGCGGAGCTCGAGTTGGGCCAGGCCCAGCAGGAGGTGCTGCTCGGCGAGATCGAGCGATACCGCCCGGGCGCTGAGGACATCGACTCGGTGCTGAAGGAGTTCGGCGCCGAGCCCACCACGCCGGCCCACGACCACGACGACCGCGACCGACTCGAGCGCGAGATCGACGCGCTGCTCGCCGAGTTCGGCTGAACTGAGCCGTGCGCGCGACGAAGGAGCACGCACGGCCAGGAGGCCGAAAACAAGCGCCGCGGCTGACCCCAAGGGCTCAGTTGGCGTGCAGGGCGGCGTTCAGGCCGCCCCAGTTCTGCCCGGCCCGCGGCAGCGCCTCGACCGCGCCGGTCTGGCTGTTGCGCCGGAACAGGACCCCGTCGCGTCCGGACAACTCTCGGGCCTTGATCACCGAGCCGTCCGGCAGGGCCACCTTCGTCCCGGCCGTGACGTAGCAGCCGGCCTCGATGACACAGTTGTCGCCCAGCGAGATCCCGAGCCCGGCGTTGGCCCCGATCAGGCAGCCGGTGCCCACCCGGATGACCTCCTTGCCGCCGCCGGACAGCGTCCCCATGATCGACGCGCCCCCGCCGACGTCCGAACCGTCGGCCACCACGACCCCGGCCGAGATGCGGCCCTCGACCATCGAGGCACCCAGCGTCCCGGCGTTGAAGTTCACGAACCCCTCGTGCATGACTGTCGTCCCGGAGGCCAGGTGCGCGCCCAGCCGGACCCGGTCCGCGTCGGCGATCCGCACCCCGGCAGGCACGACGTAGTCGGTCATCCGGGGGAACTTGTCGACCCCGAACACCTGCACCGGCCCGGTCGCGCGCAGCCGTAGGCGGGTGCTCTCGAAGTCCTCCACCGGGCACGGGCCGCGATCGGTCCAGACCACGTTGGACAGCAGCCCGAAGATGCCGTCCAGGTTCGCCCCGTGCGGTGCGATCAGGCGGTGGGAGAGCAGGTGCAGCCGCAGGTAGGCGTCGGCGGCGTCGGCCGGCGGCTCGTCCAAGGAGGCGATCCGGGTACGTACCAGCTCGACGCGGACCCCGCGCCGGTCGTCCTTGCCCTCCAGCGCGAGCAACTCCGCCGGCGCCGGGGCGCTCGGCGCGACGCCCAGCTCCGGGGTCGGGTACCAGGTGTCGAGGATCCGTCCGTCGGCAGCGACGGTGGCCAAGCCGTCGCCCCAAGCGTTGCGTTCTGTCACCCGGTAACCGTATCCACGCCCGGATAACGTTGCCGCGTGACCCGTGACCCAGGCGCTGACCTCGACCTCACCCTCGACGGCGCCGCGCTGACCGCCGATCTGGTGGACCGGCCGTCCGTGAGCGGCGCCGAAGGCCCGTTGGCCGACGCGGTGGAGCGCGCGCTGAGCAAGTTCGGGCATCTGACCGTCACGCGCAACGGCGACGCGGTGGTCGCGCGCACCGAGCTCGGTCACGGCGAGCGAGTGGTGATCGCCGGCCACCTGGACACCGTCCCGGCCGCGGACAACCTCACGGCCCGGTTCGTCGACGGACGGTTGTACGGGCTGGGCGCCTGCGACATGAAGGGCGGGGTCGCGGTCGCGTTACGACTGGCCGCGGCGCTGACCGAGCCGGTGCGGGACATCACCTACGTCTTCTACGACAACGAGGAGGTCGCTGCCGAGCGCAACGGCCTGCGTCGGCTGGTGGCCGCGCACCCGGACTGGTTGGCGGGCGACTTCGCGGTGCTGATGGAGCCGTCCAACGCCGGGGTCGAGGCCGGCTGCCAGGGCACGCTGCGGGTCGAGGTCACCACCCGCGGGGTGCGGGCGCACAGCGCGCGGTCGTGGCGCGGCGAGAACGCGATCCACGCCGCCGGCGACGTGCTCGACCGGTTGCGGAACTACCAGCCGCGGCGTCCGACCGTCGACGGCCTGGAGTACCGCGAAGGGCTCTCGGCGGTGTTCGTCCGCGGCGGGGTGGCCGGCAATGTGATTCCGGACGAGTGCGTGGTCACCGTCAACCACCGCTTCGCCCCGGACCGCTCGATGGACGAGGCGCTGGCGCACGTCCACGAGGTCTTCGAGGGCTACGAGGTCGTTTGCGTCGACGCCGCGCCCGGCGCGTTGCCCGGCCTCGACCGGCCCGCCGCGGCCGCATTCCTCGCGGCGACCGGGCGACCGGCCGCCCCCAAGTACGGCTGGACCGACGTCGCCCGGTTCTCCGAGCTCGGCGTGCCCGCGGTCAACTACGGCCCCGGCGACCCGGGCCTGGCGCACACCCGGGACGAGTACGTCGAGCTGTCCGAGATCGCCCAGTGCGAGGCCACGCTGCGCGCCTGGCTGACCGGCGCGGCTCAGGTCAGCGCCTGCGCCACCAACTCGTAGGACCGCAGCCGGGCCTCGTGGCTCCAGACGTTGGTGACGATCATCAGCTCGTCGGCCCCGGACTCGGCCATCCGCTTGGTCAACTGCTCGCGGACCTCCTCCGGGTCGCCGATCACGACCAGGTTCCGGCGTCGCTTGATCGAGGCCCGCTCCGACTCGTTGAACGGGTGGGCCGCGACCTCCTCGGGGCTCTCCAGCGCGGAGAACTCGCCTCGCTCGATCCGCAGCCAACCCAGGTCCATGGTCGTCGCCAGGCGTTCGGCCTCCGCGGTGGTGTCCGCGCAGACCACGGCGACGGCGAGGATCGCGCTCGGCTGCGCGAACTCCGCGTTGGGCGTGAAGGCCGCGCGGTACATGCTGATCGCCGGTCCCGGCGACTCCGCGGTGAAGTGGGTCGCGAACGCGTATCCCAACCCGGCGCGGCCGGCCGACTCCGCGCTGGCACCGGTCGAGCCGAGGATCCAGATCGGCGGCGGGACGGCGTCCTCCGGCATCGCCTGCAGCGACGCGAACGGGTGCCCGTTCGGGAACAGCTTTCGGGTGAACGAGAGCAGCTCGGAGACCAGCGAGGAGAACGCCGAGGCGTCGAAGGCCCGCAACGCCTTGGACGCGAATGCCTCCGAGCCCGGTGCCCGACCGATTCCCAGGTCAATACGGTCCGGGTAGAGCGCCGCGAGGGTCTTGAACGCCTCGGCCACCCGTATCGGGGTGTGATTCGGCAGCATGATCCCACCGGACCCGACCCGGATCCGCTCGGTGCGCGCCGCGACGTGCGCGATCAGCACCTCGGGTGAGCTGCTGGCCACCGCGGGGAGGCTGTGGTGCTCGGCGAACCAGTAGCGCCGGAACCCCAGCTGTTCGGCCAACCGGGCCAGGTCGACGGTTCGTCGGACGCACTCGGCCGCCGACGTCCCGCTCGACACCGGCGCAAGATCGAGCACTGACAGGGGAATCTCCATCGCAGATCGCATGCTGCCACGGGATGCCGGCGAGCCGGACAGCACCCTCGGACGCCCGCAAGCTTGCGACCGTGGCTCGTCGGGGAGCGGCGTCCGATCTCTCGGCTCAATCGCCTGTAGCGTCGCGGCCATGTCGGAGCAGCCCAGTCACACCCCGGAACGCCACCGCGGCCCGGTGATCCTGCGTCGCCGTCAGGTGCAGAACTCCACGACCGACCAGCGGTTGCTCGACGGCCTGGGCCCGAGCGACTGGGTGCACACCGACCCGTGGCGCGTGCTGCGCATCCAGGCGGAGTTCGTCGAGGGATTCGGGCTGCTGGCCGAGACCGGCAAGGCGATCACCATCTTCGGCTCCGCGCGCACCCCGCGCGATCACCCCGAGTACGAGTTGACCCGGCGGCTCGGCCACAGCCTGGCCAAGGCCGGGTGGGCGGTGATCACCGGTGGCGGACCGGGTGTGATGGAGGCCGCGAACCGGGGCGCGGTGGAGGCCGAGGGCACCTCGATCGGCCTGGGCATCGAGCTGCCGTTCGAGCAGGGCCTGAACGAGTACGTCGACGTCGGCATCGACTTCCGCTACTTCTTCGTCCGCAAGACGATGTTCGTCAAGTACGCCCAGGGCTTCGTGTTCATGCCCGGCGGATTCGGGACTCTCGACGAGCTGTTCGAGGCGCTGGTCCTGGTCCAGACCCAGAAAGTGACCCGCTTCCCGGTCGTGCTGATGGGCAAGGACTACTGGACCGGCCTGATCGAGTGGATCAGCACCCGCGTCGTGGAGTCGGGGAAGATCTCGCCCAGTGACATCGAGCTGATCCAGATCACCGACGACGTGGACGAGGTCGTGCAGATCATGCGCGACGCCGACGAGCGGCGCCGTCGCCAGGAGCTCGCCGCAGGCGACGCGCTGGCCATCGACATCGCCGCCCAGACCAGCGAGCTGCGGATGCTGCGGTTGCCGGCCGACGGCTGAGCCGATGGCGGCGATCTGCGTCTTCTGCGCGTCGAGTGAGTTGATCGACCCGAGGTGGGTCGAGCTGGCCGGGCAGGTCGGGACCGAACTGGCCGCCCGCGGGCACACGCTGGTCTCGGGCGGTGGCGCGATCTCGGCGATGGGCGCGTTGGCCCGGGCCGCGCGGGCCGGTGGGGCGCACACGATCGGGGTGATCCCGCAGGCACTGGTCAGCCGGGAGGTCGCCGACCACGACGCCGACGAGCTGCTGGTCACCCCCGACATGCGGACCCGCAAGGCCGCCATGGACGCCCGCGCGGACGCGTTCCTGGTGCTGCCCGGCGGCCTGGGCACGCTGGAGGAGCTGCTGGAGATCTGGGTCGCCCGGGCGCTGGGCATGCACGACCGGCCGGTCGTGCTGCTGGATCCGGGTGGCTTGTTCGCCCCGCTGCGGGAGCAGGTGCAGGTGCTGGTCGCACAGCGGTTCATGTCCGCGGCGACCGCGGAGCTGCTGAGCTGGACGACCTCGGTGGCCGAGGCCTTCGACCGGCTCGCCGAGCGCGCCGCCTAAGCCGCGAGCGGCTCGGCGATCTCGGAGCGGGACGGCTCGGCGAGCTCGGTGAACACGAACTTGCGGTAGGTCCAGAACCGGAAGACCGTGCCCAGCATCATGCCGATCACGTTCGCCGAGATGTTGTCGTCCAACGACGAGGTCAGGCCCAGCACGTAGTGCGACAACCCGAGGCAGCCCAACGCGATCGCCAGCCCGACGGCGTTGAACGCGAAGAACAGCGCGTACTCCCGGCGCAGGCCGGTGCGCTCGCGGTGCCGGAACGTCCAGTGCCGGTTGCCGAAGTACGCGGCGGTGGTGGCCAGGATCGTCGAGATGAACTTGGCGCTCAGCGGGCGGTCGGTGAGGACCCCGGCTCGCAGCGCGTTGAACGTGCCGACGTCGACCACGTAGGCGACCGCACCGACGACCCCGAACTTCGCGAGTTCGTGGACGAGGTGGCCGAAGCGCTCACGGATGGCTGCGCTGAGGTTGGCGATGCGGGTGCCGTCCGTACTGCGGGCGAAACTCACCGATCCCGGCCCTCTCGTTCAGCCGGGGGGTCCCCGGACTCTGTTCATCGCAGCCGGGGTGTTCCCGGACTCTGCTCGTCGCGACCGGGGTGGGTACCCGGACTGCCGCTAATGCGTTGTCGGCAGTCATTCTTCCCCACCTGATGGCCTGTCAGGCGCTACTGAGGGTGAAGCTGATCGCATTTCGTGACCTGCATTCGGTCACGGAACCGTTGCATCGTGTGTGTAATGCCTGGTCAGCGCCTTGATCCGGGCCGTTGCGCTGCTGCACTGAGGAGTCTCGATAGCGTGTCGCGCGTGGCGCAACCGGTGGTCGGAATGGTCGGCGGCGGGCAACTGGCCCGGATGACGGCGGCTGCGGCCGTCGCTCTCGACGTACGGCTGCGGGTGCTGGCCGAGGCGGCGGACTCCTCAGCCGCCCAGATCAGCGCCGATGTGGTGGTCGGCGACCACGACGACCTGGACATGTTGCGGGCCTTTGCGGCCGGTTGCGACGTGCTGACGTTCGATCACGAGCACGTGCCACCGGCGCACCTGGAGGTGCTCGAGGCCGAGGGAGTCGCGGTGCGGCCCGGCTCGGCGGCGCTGCGGCACGCCCAGGACAAGCGCGTGATGCGCGAGCGGTTGACCCGGCTCGGGACGCCGGTGCCCGAGTGGGCGCTGGTGTACGACGTCGCTGGGCTGGACGCATTCGGTGCCCGGGTGGGCTGGCCGGTGGTGATCAAGACCCCGCAGGGCGGCTATGACGGCCGCGGCGTCCGGGTCGTCGCCGCCGCCGCTGACGCCGTCGACTGGCTGGCGCGCGGCCCGGTGCTGGCCGAGGCCCGGGTCGACTTCGACCGGGAACTGGCGGTACTGCTGGCCCGTAGCCCGCACGGACAGGCCGCGGTGTGGCCGGTCGTGCAGACCGTGCAGCGGGCCGGGATCTGCCGCGAGGTGCTGGCCCCGGCGCCGATCAGCGAGGAGCACGCGCTGGCGGCACAGCAGATCGCGCTGCGGATCGCCGGGGACCTCGAGGTGGTCGGGGTGCTGGCTGTGGAGATGTTCGACACCGCGGCCGGCGTCGTCGTCAACGAACTCGCGATGCGCCCGCACAACAGCGGCCACTGGACCATCGACGGCTCGGTGACCAGCCAGTTCGAGCAGCACCTGCGGGCGGTGCTGGACTGGCCGCTGGGCGACGTGTCGATGCGCGACCGCCACGTGGTGATGGCCAACGTTCTCGGCGGCGACCACCCCGACCTGTTCGGGGGTTACCTGCACTGCATGGCCCACGACCCGGGGCTGAAGATCCACAACTACGGCAAGAAGGCGCTGCCCGGCCGCAAGGTCGGGCACGTGACCGTCGGCGGCCGCGACCCGGCGGACCTGCTCGCCCGCGCCCGGCACGCCGCGGCGTTCCTGGGCGGCCATCCCGAGTTGGAACAGGCTGACCCGGACTCACCGGTTGGAGACGACCTTGGCTGAACCCGACGCCCCGCCGGCGGGCCTGCGCGCCGCCGCCCCGCTGGTCGGGGTGGTGATGGGGTCGGACTCGGACTGGTCGGTGATGGAGGCCGCCGCCGAGTTGCTGGAGGAGTTCGACGTCCCGTTCGAGGCCGACGTGGTCTCCGCGCACCGGATGCCGCGCGCGATGCTCGACTACGGGGCAAGTGCGGCCGACCGCGGGTTGAAGGTGATCATCGCCGGCGCCGGGGGAGCGGCGCACCTGCCCGGGATGCTCGCCTCGGTCACGCCGTTGCCGGTCATCGGCGTACCGGTGCCGCTGCGAAACCTCGACGGGCTGGACTCGTTGCTCTCGATCGTGCAGATGCCTGCCGGGGTGCCGGTCGCCACGGTGGCGGTGGGCGGCGCGCGCAACGCGGGCCTGCTCGCCGTGCGCATCCTGGCGGTGAGCGACAAGGACCTGCGGAACCGAATGCTCGACTTCCAGACCGACCTGGCGGCCACCGCCCGGGCGAAGGGCGCCGCGCTGCGCTCCCGGCGCCTCGGCTCCCCCTGACCCTCCGCCCGCTGCACTAATTCGTCGTGCTCCGCCCGCTGCACTAATTCGTCGTGCTCCGCCCGAACCCTCGGTAGATCCACCCGGCGGCGCGCCAGGCGACCTGGTCGAGCGCGTTGCGGGCGTCCAGGACGACCGGGCGCGCGACAACCTCGGCCAGCTTCGCCGGGTCCAGGTCGCGGAAGGCCTGCCACTCGGTCAGGTGCAGCACCAGATCGGCGTCGGCGCAGGCGTCCTCGGCCGATTCCGCGTAGGACAACGTCGGGAAGCGGGCCGCGGCATTCGCCATGGCCTTCGGGTCGAAGACGCTGACCCGGGCGCCGGAAAGTTGCAGTTGGCCGGCCACGTCGAGGGCGGGGGAGTCGCGGACGTCGTCGGACTCCGGCTTGAACGCCGCGCCGAGTACCGCGATCCGGCGCCCGACCAGCACCCCGTCGCACAGCTCCCGGGAGATCTCCACGGCGCGCGCGCGTTGCCGCAGGTTGATCGCGTCGACCTCGCGCAGGAACGTCAGCGCCTCCGAGACACCCAGCTCACCGGCTCGGGCCATGAACGCCCGGATGTCCTTGGGCAGGCAGCCGCCGCCGAAGCCCAGCCCGGCGTTGAGGAAGCGCCGGCCGATCCGCGGGTCGTGGCCGAGCGCGTCGGCCAACGCGGTCACGTCTCCGCCGGCCGCCTGGCACACCTCCGCCATGGCGTTGATGAACGAGATCTTGGTGGCCAGGAACGCGTTGGCCGCGACCTTGACCAGTTCGGCCGTGGCGAAGTCGGTCACCAGGAACGGCACCCCGGCCGCCAGCAGGTCGGCGTAGACCTCGCGCAGCACTTCCTCGGCCCGCGTGCCGCGGACCCCGACCACCAGGCGGTCCGGCCGCAGCGTGTCGGCCACCGCGTGGCCCTCGCGCAGGAACTCCGGGTTCCAGGCCAGCTCGGCCGCGGCACCGGCCGGAGCGGTCGTGGCCACCAGATCCGCCAGGCGCGCCGCGGTGCCCACGGGCACCGTGGACTTGCCCACCAGCAGGCACGGCCGGTCCAGGTGCCGGGCCAGTCCGCCGAAGGCGCCGTCGACCTGGCTGAGGTCGGCGGCGAGCTCACCGATGCGCTGCGGGGTGCCCGCGCAGAGGAAGTGCAGGTCGGCGAACGCGGCCACCTCGGCGTAGGACGTGGTGAACCGCAGCTTGCCGCTCGCGACGTGCTTGGCGACCAGCTCGGCCAGGGCGGGCTCGTAGAACGGGACGCGGCCCGCGCTCAACGCGGCGATCTTCACCTCGTCGACATCCATGCCCAGCACGTCGAAGCCGAGCTCGGCCAGGCAGGCCGCGTGGGTCGCGCCCAGATAGCCGGTACCGACAACCGTGACCGAACGCACCGAACCTCCCCCGAGATCTGACGTCGCCTGGAGGGTAGCGACCACCCGGTAAGATTCGGTGTATCCGCGCGACCACGATGAGCGACTCACCGGTGAAATGAGTCTCGTGGTGCGCAGGTCCGGTGATACTTTTCCGGCTCGCCCACGCCAGGGCGGCTCCGGCGTGTCGCCGGGCCGCCGGTCGCGGCCGAACCCGGGCAGGAATACGAAGAACCACGGCTCGCCGGTGCGGGCCGCGTGTTGCGGAGGCTGGAGTTGCTGTCGATTCCCGAGGGTGATGTCACTCGGAGGTCGGAGTCGGTCCGGTTCCGACGGTCGCTGACCCTGTTGGCGATGACCCTGGTACTGCCGGGTATGGCGCAGATCACCTGCGGCAGCAAGGCCGTCGGGCGTGCCGCGCTGCGAGTGGTCGGGCTGGTCCTGGGCACGGTGGGGATCGGCGGCGTCCTCCTCGGCCGTAAGGGCATCATCAAGCTCGGGCTGAACACCGCGGCGCTGACCTTCTTCGAGGTCGCCGTGGTCGTGCTCGGCCTCTGCTGGCTCGCCCTGTTCGTCGACGCCTGGCGACTGGGCCGTCCGCCGTCGTTGCGGGTGCCGCACCGATTCATGTCGGCCGGGCTCTCGCTGACGCTGATGGCCGGCGTCACCACGCCGTTGGCCTACAGCGCCTACCTGATCGACGTCCAGCGGAATCTGGTCAAGTCCCTGATCGCCCCCGGCGGGCTGGGCAAGCTCTACAACGGCCGGTTGAACATCGCCCTGCTGGGCGGCGACGGCGGTCTGGACCGCACCGGCGTGCGGACCGACTCGATCTCGATGGTCAGCATCGACATGGCAACCGGCAAGTCCGTGCTGTTCTCGCTGCCCCGGAACCTGCGCTACGTCCAGTTCCCGCCCGGCACGCCGATGGCCAGGCAGTTCCCCAGCGGCTTCCCGGACTTCGCCTACGGCATCTACACCTGGGCGCTGGCCAACAAGAACCTGTTCCCGGGGGTCTCGAACCCCGGTGCCCTGGCCGTCGAGCAGGCGTTGGCCCAGACCCTCGGCGTGCCCATCCACTACTACGCGCTGGTCAACCTGCAGGGCTTCCAGGACATCGTCGACGCGATCGGCGGCGTCACGATCCGCGTCGACGAGCGGCTGCCGATCGGCGGCGGGCACGCCACCGGCGTCTGCGACCTGCCCGGCGGCGGCTGCCGGGAAGGCGCTCCGAACCCGATACTCGGCTGGATCGAGCCTGGCCTGCAGCACCTCGACGGCTATCACGCGCTCTGGTACGCGCGGTCGCGAGCCACCACAACGGACTACGACCGCATGCGGCGGCAGAAGTGCCTGATCGGGGCGATCCTGAAGCAGGCCAACCCGCTGACCGTCCTGGAGAACTACTCCAGGCTCGCCAACGCGGCGCACAAGGTGTTGCTCACCGACCTGACCACCGGAGCCGTCAGCGCGCTGCTCGACGTTGCGCCCAGGGCCAAGAAGCAGAGCTTCACCAGCGTCCAGTTCACCAATCAGGTCATCAACCCGGACGCCCCGGACCTCTCCGTGATCCGAACGATGGTCCAGCAGGCCATCGCCGCCTCGAACGCCGCGCCGGTGGTCGCCGCCACCCCGACGCCGACCCCGACCACCAAGGCGACGACCAAGAAGGGCAAGACGGCCACGCCCAAGCCGACCCCGAAGAAGGCACCGGTGGCGACAACCCCCGGCGTGGCCCAGTCGGTCGACGCGACCTGCTTGTACTCGTGAGCGGCGACGCGACGGCCGACGGCAGCGCCGCCGGCCGGAGGCCCCCGGGCGTCGCGGTCGTCATGCCGGTGCTCAACGAGTCCCGGCACCTGCGGGCCGCCGTCAGGGCGATCCTGGCCCAGGACTACGCCGGTCCGATGGAGGTCGTGCTCGCCCTCGGGCCGTCCAGCGACGACACCGACAAGATCGCCGCCGAACTGGCCGGGTCCGACCCGCGGATCCGATTGGTCGAGAACCCGGCCGGGGCCACCCCGTGCGGGCTCAACGCGGCCATCGAGGCGAGCACCCACGAGGTCGTCGTCCGGGTCGACGGTCACTCGATGTTGCCGCCGGACTACGTCCGCACCGCGGTCGAGGTGCTCGTCGAGAGCGGGGCCGACAACGTCGGCGGGATCATGGCCGCGGAGGGCGTCACGCCGTTCGAGCAGGCCGTGGCGCGGGCGATGTGCAGTCGGCTGGGTATCGGCGGTTCGCGGTTCCACCTGGGCGGCCAGGCCGGCCCGGTCGAGACGGTGTACCTCGGGGTGTTCCGTCGGGAGATCCTGCAGCGCGTCGGGGGGTTCGACCCCACCCTGCGCCGCGCCCAGGACTGGGAGCTCAACCACCGCATCCGCAAGGCGGGCGGAGTCGTGTGGTTCACCCCGCGGCTGCAGGTGACCTACCGGCCCCGGGCCGACCTGCGGGCCTTGGCCCGGCAGTTCTACCGGACGGGCCAATGGCGCCGCGGCGTCGTCCGCCGGATGCCGGAGACCGCCAATGCCCGCTACCTGGCCCCGCCGGCAGTGGTGCTCGCCTTGGTCGGCGGCGCCGCCCTGGCCGTCGCCGGGAAGCGCATCGGCTGGGCCGCCCCGGCGGGCTACGCCGCCGCTGTGATCTCCGGGTCCGCGGTGACCGGCCGCGACCTGCCGCGGGGCGCGGCGGCCCGGCTCCCGATCGTGTTCGCCACCATGCACCTGGCCTGGGGCGCCGGGTTCCTGCTCAGCCCCAAGGACCTGATCCCCGCACCCTCGCCCCGCGTATGAGAGAGCCTCGCCCGATCATCGATGATCGGGCTGCAGGGTCCTCACGAGCCGCCGGCCACCTCGTTGGGGCGGTCCAGGTCCGCGACGAAGTCGACCTCGACCCCTGACCGCGCCCACATGCCCACGGCAGTTCCTCTCAGCTCTGCCCCGCGCAGGCGACGACGCGTTCCGCGTATGAGAGAACCCATTCCACGTATGAGGGAGCCTCGCCCGATCATCGATGATCGGGATGCACCTCAGGAGCCGCCGGCCACCTCGTTGGCGCGGTCCAGGTCCGCGGCGAAGTCGACCTCGACCGCCGCCCACGCCGAGATGTCCACCGGGAGCATGCGCAACCCGGCCGCGACGGCGGTCTCGATCCCGCGCTCGAAGTAGTCCTCGTCGGCACAGGACTCGAGTTGCTTGCAGAGCAGTTCCTTGTCCCCGGCCGACACGTGGTTGATCCCGATCGCCTCGCCGAGCCCGCCCTGCACCGTTTTGGACAGCTCGCGGATCATGCCCGCCGCGTCGACGGTGTACTTGATCTCCTCGTCGCCGACCGCGGCCGTGTTCACGCACACGAACGACTGGCCCGCGGCCAGGTGCGGGCGTACCGCGGAGAGGATCGCCGGGTCGAAGACGACGTCGCCGTTCAGCCACAGCACGCCGCCGGGGCCGGTCAGCCGCAGCGCCCGGAGCAGGCTCTTGCACGTGTTGGTCTGGTCGTAGCGCTCGTTGTAGGCGAACAGCACCTCGGGCGCGGCCTCCATGATCAGCTCGAGCTTGAAGCCGACCACGACGATCACCGAGGTGCCCTCGCCGAGCGCCGAGCGCACGCAGTCGAGCTGGCGGCCCAGGATCGTGCGGCCGCTGACCAGCGGCGTCAACGGCTTCGGGAACGGCTTGCCGAGGCGGGAGCCGAAACCCGCCGCCAGGATCACGACCTGCAGCGGGGCTTGATCAACTGCGGGAGGCATCCGCCGATCGTATTTGGCCGCGCTGCCCGGGGAGCGCGGATTGGGATCCTTGGAAGGACGCCGCGTCGAACAGGCGCTCGGCTCGGCGCAGGTCGCCGTCGGTGTCGACGTCGACCAGCAGCGATCCGTCGACCTCGACCGGGTGCACCCACATGCCGCCGGCGATTGCCAGGGCCAGCGCGTACTCGGCCCGGTCGCTGTGTGCGCACGACTCGAGCGCCGCAATGAAGCGTGCCCGGTCGGCTGGGGCGACGTAGTTGATCCCGGCCAGCTCGCCCAGGCCCTCGCGCAGGCCGGGGGCCAACTGCCGCAGCCGCCCCTCCGGGTCGAGGGTGAACCGGACCGCGTTGGCGCGGTTGCTCATGCCGGTGACCACGGCGCACGACTCGCCGGCGGCCATCGGGCCGCCCAGCGCCTCGAGGACCGCCGCGTCGCAGACCACGTCGCCGGGCAGCCAGAGCACGCCGGTGGTCGGGCGGCCGCGCAGGGCGCAGCCCAGCCCGTAGGCGGTGTCGGTGTGCTCCCACCGGTCGTTGCGGACGTAGGTGAACGTGGGACAGGCGGCGATCAAGGCGTCGGCACCGAAACCGACGACGACGCTGATCGGTACGGCCGGCCCGAAGGTCGAGCGCAACGCCGCGAGCTGGGTGTCCAGGATCGTCCCGAGGCCCACCAACGGGGTGACGACCTTCGGGAACGGGCGCCCCAGCCGGCGCCCGGCGCCTGCTGCGAGGATCACGACTGACAACGCACTGCCATCAACCGGTGACATGACGTGATGGTAGGCCCGACGTGGCCGCGCTGGAGGGAGTTCGCGGTCCTGCCTTGATATACACGGCGGGGAAGTTGCCGAGGGGCGGCGCGGGAAGTCCGAGGAGTGGCGATGAGTCCGGCGGCGCGGCCCTCGTTGGCCGAGCTCCGAGCGGTGGCGCAGCCACCTGCTGTGCTGTCCCGGGCCAACGCCGAACACTGGGCCGGCCTTGCCTACGGCCGCAAGATCTCGATCCACGTCACCCGGGCGCTGGTGAACACGCGGATCACGCCCGACGGCATCACCTGGGGGATGATCCTCGCGGGCGGCCTGTCCGCGGTCAGCCTGTCGTTCCCCGGAGTCTGGACTGCGGTGCTCGCGGCGCTGCTGATCCAGGTCCAGCTGATCCTCGACTGCTCCGACGGCGAACTGGCCCGCTGGCGGCAGAAGACCGGGGCCAGTGGGGTCTACCTGGACCGCATCGGGCACTACGTCACCGAGGCCGGGCTGACCGCCGCGCTGGGCATCCGGGCCGGCGGCGGCTGGGGCTCGCTGAACGGCTGGGCCACGGTGGGCTTCGCGACCGCCACCGTCACCCTCCTCGTGAAGGCCGAGACCGACCTGGTGCATACAGCGCGCGCGTTGGCCAAGCTGCCGCCGACCGCCGACGGTGAGCAGACCATCCGGGCCGCCGGGTTGCGTGGCGCCCGGGCGGTGTTCGGCTGGGTGCCGATCCACCGGGCGCTGCTCGCCCTGGAGTTCTCGTTCGTTGCCATGCTGGCCGCGGTCGGTGACTCGATCTTCGGCACCCACAACTGCACCAAGGGGCTGTGCGCGGCGATGCTGCCGATTGCGATCTTCGTGGCGGGCGGACACCTGCTGGCGATCCTGCTGTCCAACCGACTGCGCCCGCCGGCGCCGGAACCGATGGTGCGCCCGTGAAGCGGGGCGACCGGGACGAGCGCTCCGAACGCCGGATGCGCATCGCGCTGCTGGCCCCGGCGAACAACGTCCACACGCACAAGTGGCTGGACTACTACGACAGGCGCGGCATCGACGTCTATGTGATCAGCCTCGAGCCGCACCGTGACACCGAGGAACGGAACTGGCCCCGGGTGCGCATCCGGTACCTGCCGCTGGTGCACTCGAACAAGGCCGCCTACCTGCTCACCGTCCCGAGGTTGCGGACGCTGCTGGCGCAGGCCGACCCCGACCTGGTGCACGCCCACTACGTCTCCAGCTACGGCTTCCTCGGCGCGATGGCCAACCGGCACCCGTACGTGGTCTCGGTCTGGGGATCGGACATCTACGACTTCCCGGACGCCGGTCCGGTCCAGCGGCGCATGGTCGAGTTCGCGCTGTCCCGCGCCGATGCGATCTGCTCGACCAGCGAGGTCATGCGGGCCCGGACCGCGCGCTACACCGACAAGCCGATCGCGGTGACGCCGTTCGGCGTCGACACCGTGGCCTTCGCTCCGGCTCCGCGACCGCCGGACGACCGGGTCGTCTTCGGCATCGTGAAGACGATGGACTCCAAGTACGGCATCGACGTGCTGCTGCGCGCCTTCGCCGAACTGGTCGGCACCTCCGGCCCGGTCACCGACAAGTGCGACCTGGTGGTCGTCGGCGGGGGCCCGAAGCTGGCCGAGTACACCGAACTGGCCGCCGCCTTGGGCCTCGGCGACCGGGTCCGCTTCCTCGGCAAGGTCCCGCACGCGGATGTGCCGGCGCTGATCCAGGGCTTCGACGTGTTCGTGGTCCCCTCTGTGCTGGACAGCGAGAGCTTCGGGGTGGCGGC
This sequence comes from Sporichthyaceae bacterium, assembly GCA_036269075.1. Classification (NCBI taxonomy): domain Bacteria; kingdom Bacillati; phylum Actinomycetota; class Actinomycetes; order Sporichthyales; family Sporichthyaceae; species Sporichthyaceae bacterium. The sequence goes on along the minus strand of DATASX010000130.1, from coordinate 9,587 downwards.
GGTCGAGGCGCAGGCCTGCGGTCTGCCGGTGATCGTCTCGGCGGTCGGCGGGCTGACCGAGGTGGTCCGCGACGGCGTGACCGGCTACGTCGTGCCGCCCCGCGACCCGTCCGCACTGGCCGCCGCCATGGCGCAGTTGGCGCAGCGGCCCGAACTACGCGGGCTGCTCGGGGGCGCGGGTCGGGCTCATGCGGTGGATCACTACACCTGGGAACGCAACGCGGCGCTCATGCTGGATGTTTACGCCCGGCTGGACGTGACGCGGAAGTGACGCGCGTCCAATCCGTTGGATTGCGTGAACGTGCAGCCGTCGCCCTACGCTTGTCCGCGAGATGACGGTGACGGTTGAGCAGCAGGTGACGGTGAGCCCGTCGCGTTGGCGCTCGGTGTATTCGCAACGCCGGATCCTCAGCCTGCTGATCGGGCGCGACCTGCGGATCCGGTACTCCGACTCGACCCTCGGCTACTTCTGGTCGGTCCTCGAGCCGCTGCTGATGGCCGGCGTGTACTGGTTCGTGTTCACCAAGGTCTTCACCCGGGGCAACGGGTCCGAGGATCCCTACATCGTGTTCCTGCTACTTGGGATGCTGCCCTGGAACTGGGCGAACGCGGTGATGACCGGTGCGTCCCGGGCCATCTCCGGTGAGGCGAAACTGGTCCGCTCGGTCGACGTGCCCCGCGAGATCTGGGTGCTGCGGATCATCGGGTCGAAGTTCTTCGAGTTCCTGTTCTCGATCCCGGTTCTCGTGTTCTTCATGATCCTGCTGCACAAGGGCGTCAACGAGAAGATCGTCTGGGTGCCGGTCGCGATGGTCATGGAGTGGGTCGCGTTGACCGGGATCGCGATGATCCTGGCTCCGGTCACGGTGATGATGACCGACGTCGAGCGCCTGGTCCGGATCGTCGTGCGGATGCTCTTCTACTTGAGCCCGGTGGTCTACAGCCAGGACCAGATCTTCGGCACCCACGCCAAGCCGAAGCACCTCCCGGAGATCGTCAAGCAGATCTACACCCTCAACCCGTTCAACGCGATCCTGGGCCTCTACCGGGCCGGGGTCTACCGGGCCGACATGCCCTCGCTCGACCTGGCGCTGCGCGGCTCATTCGTTTCCCTGGTGCTGTTCGTGGTCGGGATCTGGGTGTTCCGGCGGATGGAACCCGCTGTGCTGAAGGAGATCTGAGGAATGTCGCGGCCGGTGATCGTCGCGGACGGCCTCGGCATCCGGTTCCACGCCAACCGCCGGCGCAAGCTGCGGGCCCGGGAGTTCCTGACCCGTGGTAAATCCGGTGTCGGTCAGGACGACCAGTTCTGGGCGCTGCGTGATGTCTCGTTCACGATCTACGCGGGCGAGTCGATCGGGGTCGTCGGCGGCAACGGCCACGGCAAATCCACGTTGCTGCGCCTGATCGCGGGCGTGATGATCCCGGACGAAGGTCGGGTCGACGTGTACGGCTCGGTGGCGCCGATGATCGAGGTGACCGGCGGGTTCGAGAACGACCTGACCGTGCGCGACAACATCTGGCTGGCCGCCGGGCTCAAAGGCCTGTCGAAGAAGCAGATCGCCGAACGGTTCGACGAAATCGTCGAGTGGGCCGAGATCGGCCACCGGTTGGACACCCCGTTCCGCCACCTGTCCAGCGGCATGAAGGCCAAGGTCGGGTTCTCGGTGATCACCACGGTGGACCGGCCGATCGTGCTGGTCGACGAGGTGCTCGCGGTCGGCGATCGGGCTTTCCAACGCAAGTGCTTCGTCCGGGTCGAGGAACTGCTCGGACAGGGCCGGACGGTCGTGCTGGTCTCGCACAACCCGGAGCACGTCGAGCGGTTCTGCAAGCGCGGGCTCTACCTGCGCGACGGCCGACTGATCGGCGACGGCCCGGTCGCCGAGATCCTCACCCGGTACGCCGACGACGCGGACCGGTTGGCCGAGGACGACAAGTCCGCCCTCTCGGCCCGACGGGTCGCCCAGGCCCGCCGGGCCCGCGAGGCGGCCGCCGAGGCCGGCGACCCCGACGAGGACGTGGCCAGCGGCGCGCCGCGGCGCGGTCCGCGGTAACCCTGCGGGACGACGTCCCGCAGGGTTGGATGATCTTCGTGCGCACTGATAATTCCGCCCCCGGTCGCCCGAATCCCACCGCCCTGGTGGTGGTCGTGGACGCGGCCGCGGCCGACGGCGGCCCTGCGGCGCTCCTGGAGGTGGCCCCGGGGGCGACGGCGCTCGAGCAACTGCTGGCGACCGTCGCCGAGTTCGGCGTCCACCCGACCGTGGTGCTCACCCGCAACGCCTGGCACGACCAGGTGAGCCGGCTGCTGCCCGCCGCGATCCCGGTGGTCGGCTATTCCGACGTCGGCGCCGCCCTCGGGCAGCTCGCCGTTCATCTCGACGGGCTCGACGAGCCGGTCCTGCTGGCCCACGGCGACGTGGTCCTTCACGGCGGTGCGGTCGGCGACCTGGCGGCCGACCCTCGGCTGGGCACCGCGGTGCTGTCCCACCGGCACGGCCCGGCGAACCTGCGGGTGACTGCCGGGGCGGTGCGCGGCGCGGGCTCGGCCGAGCACGCGCTGCCCGACGCCGACCGGGCCCATGCCGGGCTGATGCGAATCGACCCGGCCGACCGCACGGCGCTGGTGCTCGCGGCCCGGGACCTGTCCGGGATCGCCACCGTCTCCGGCTGGGTCGCCGACCCGATCGAGCTGCTCACCCTCGGGGCGCTGCAACGCGGCGTCGAGGTCCGCGAAGTCGTCGTCGGCGAGTACGTGTTCGGGCGCCCCGTCGACCCGGGCGCGGCCTGGGCGCTCGGGCGCGCGCTGACCGAGAACGACGAGCACCGCATCCGGCTGCGGCGGGTGGCCCGGCCCGACGACGGCTTCTACTCCACGTTCGTGGTCCGCAAGCTCTCGCCGAAGGTCACCGATCTGGCGGTGCGACGGGGCTGGACGCCGAATCAGATAACGCTCGGGGCGCTGGGGATCGCGCTGCTCGCGGCGTCTTTCTTCGCGCTCGGCAACCGGGTCGGCCTGGTCGTCGGCGCGCTGCTGCTGCAGGTGTCGTTGGTGGTCGACTGCGTCGACGGCGAGACCGCCCGCTACACCCGGACGTTCAGCGCGCTCGGTGCCTGGCTGGACGCCACGACCGACCGCGTCAAGGAGTTCACGGTCTACGCCGCGCTGGCCTACGGGTCGGCCCGCTGCGGGCGCGAAGTGTGGGGCCTCGCGTGCGCGACGCTGGCCCTGCAGGTGTTCCGCAACTTCGTCGACTTCGGCTTCGTGGCGACCCTGGGACAGCGGGACGGGTCCGGCACCGACTCGGCCGCGGCCGCGTTGGGCCGCGGCGCGGTCTCGCTGTCGGCCCGGACCAGCGCGACCGCGGCGCTGAAGTGGACCAAGCGGATGGTGTTCCTGCCGATCGGGGAGCGCTGGCTGCTGATCTCGGTCTTCGCGGCCTTCTCCGGGGCCCACGCGGTGTTCCTGGTGCTGCTTACCCTCGGGGGCGTCTCGGCCTGCTACGCCACCGCCGGGCGGGTGCTGCGCACCGTGGCGGCCGGTCCGGTGAGCCTGGACCCGGCGGTGTCCGGGCGCGACGGCGAACTGGACCAGATGATCGACGCGAGCCCGCAGGGCCGGGCCCTGGCCGGGCGCCTGCCGCGGCTTCCGGCCGAGGTGGCGCTCGGTGCCGCCCTGGTCGCCGGGCTCGTGACGGCGGCGCTGGCCTCGACCGGGCACGGCTGGCTGGTCGCGCTGGGGCTGTCCGCGGTGGTGCTGCTGGCCGCCCCGGCCTGGCGCGAGCCGCCGACGGGCCGCTTCGGCTGGCTGATGCCCGGGGTCGTCCGGGGGCTGGAGTACGGGCTGGTGGTGCGCGTCGTGGCGGCCCTGGACCACCCGGCGCTGCCGGCGGCGTTCGCGCTGCTGTGCGTGGTGACCTACCACCACTACGACACCGTCTACCGGTGGCGGCACACCCGCCAGGGGCCCCGGGCCTGGGTGTTCCGGGTGGGGCTCGGCTGGGACGGGCGCCTGTTCGTCCTCGGCCTGGTGCTGCTGGGCACCCGTCGGCTGGGGCCGTTGCTGGGGATCGGCGCGGTCGTGCTCGCGGTTGCGTTCCTGGTCGAGAGCGCGGGGGCGTGGACCACCTGGGTCCGGGCGCAAAGGGAGCCCGTCACCCGTTCGGCCTAATTACGCGTGTGTAATTCGGCGCGGACTCTTGCGCACCCGCACCTTTGGGGGATTAGATCCCATCTATCACATCAGTAACAACTGCACCACGGACCACAAGGTTCCCGGCTGTCGGGCCGGAACCGGGATGGTCCTGAGGCCGCGGTCCACACCGGATCGCGCACGTCGGAGCTGGCGGGCTTGCCGACGGCGCGGCACAACTGGCGGCTATCGGGCGGGGAGACGGCGGCGGCCGGCTTCCCGCCCGCCTCTTTGTCCCGCCCCTTTGTTCCGCACTCCTGCTGCCCGTCCCACCTTTCGACCCGCCTTGATACGTGGGACAGGCAGCAGAAGTGGCGAGGTGTGTGGGCTCAGCTCAGCTGATGGGTGACACGTTCGGCCTGCGCCCGGTCGGGCAGGCGCGTGCGGTCGACGTTGCGGCACAGCACCACCGAGGCCCCGGCCGCCAGCGGCCCGAGCAACCCGGCCGCCAGACCTGCCGCGCTGCCGAGGTCGCCGGTGAACAGCACCCGCGACGCCCCGGACAACCCGTGCTCGGTGGCGTCGGCCCGGGCCGCGGCGACCAGGGCCGCCCCGTCGAGGGTCACCCCGGCGCGCTCCAGCGCCGGTGCGGTCGCCAGGACCGGGGGACCGGCGAACCGGTCGCCGTGGGTCGGCACCTCGGCCGCGTAGTCGAGCATGCCGGTCGGCACCGTCGCGGCACGTCCGCCCAGTGGCCGCAGCGGGACCAGCAGTCGCGTCCCCGGACAGTCCACCGTTGCCTCGGCGTGCTCCGGGTCGGCGACCGCATGGGCGCAGTCGGCGGGGTCTGCCCCGAGGGCCGGGACGGTGCCGGTGGCCCAGCAGGCCAGGTACCAGACCACGGTCTGCCAGTGGGTCGGCAGCCACAGCCCGACGCGTTCGCCGGGCTCCGCGCAGAGCTCGTCGACGAGCAGGTTCGCGGTCTTGGCCACCCAGTTGTCCGTGGTGGTGAAGGACAGCTCGACCCGTTCGCCGGTGGCGTCGTCGTAGTGCGTCAGGAACGGCCGGGCCGGGTCGCGAGCTACCGCGGCGCGCCACAGGTCCTGTGGCGCACCTGACACATCACGCAAATCGCTCACGGCTGTGCAGCTTACGAAGCATGCTTGTGTGAGTGTGCGCACACCATCCTGCACGACGACGGTGGGCGCCGGGCGTAGGCTGACGAGCAACGGCGTTACTGCGCCGAATCGAGTGTGATCAGCACGGGACAGGGGTGCGCTGTGGGGCCGCGCGTTCTCATCGACGCCACCTCGGTGCCTGCCGACCGTGGCGGGGTGGGCAGGTACATCGAGGGCCTTGTCCCGGCGCTGGACCGGGCAGGTGCCGACATCGCCGTCGCCTGTCAGCGCGCCGACGCCGATCGGCTCTCGCGGCTGGCGCCGAACACCCGGATCCTGTCCGCGCCGCCGACCGTCGCACACCGGCCGGAACGACTCGCCTGGGAGCAGGAGGGCCTGCCCCGCCTGGCCGAGGAGATCGGCGCCGAGGTCATCCACTGCCCGCAGTACTCGATGCCGAGCGACACGTCGATCCCCGTCGTCGTGACGCTGCACGACGCGACGATGTTCAGCAACCCGGACATGTACGCCGACGAACGTGGCGACTTCTTCCGCTCGGCGACCCGGTTGTCACTGGAGCGGGCGGCCCGTTTCATCGTGCCGTCCCGGGCCACCCGTGACGAACTGGTCCGCATGCTCGGCGCTGATCCGGCCAAGGTGAACGTCGCCTACCACGGCATCGACTCGACGGTGTTCCGGCCGCCGGACGAGGTCGAGCGCGACCGCGTGGCTCGCCGGTTGGGCCTGCACGGCGAGACCTACGTCGGCTCGCTGGGCGAGATGTCGCGGCGCAAGAACATCCCCGAACTGATCCGCGGCTGGATCATGGCGGTCTCCGACTTCGAGCGTCCGCCCGCGCTGGTGCTGGCCGGTCCGGCGACCGGCGACCCGGCGATCGCCGAGGCGGTTTCCCACGTCCCGGAGCACCTGAAGCTGGTCCGACCCGGATTCCTGCGCCCCGCCGACCTGCCCGGCTTCATGGGCGGGGCGACGGTCATGGCGTTCCCGAGCCGGTCGGAGGGCTTCGGGTTCCCGACCCTGGAGGCCATGGCCTGCGGCGCGGCCGTGCTGATCGCCCGGCGTCTGTCGTTGCCCGAGGTCGGCGGTGAGGCCGCGGCCTACACCGAGCCGGAGTCGGAGTCGATCGCCCGGAACCTGGCCAAGCTGTTGCAGGACGGCGACCGGCGGCGCGCGCTGTCCGAGGCCGCGCACGCGCGGTCGCAGTTGTTCACCTGGACCGCCTCCGCGCAGATCCATCTGGACACGTACGCGCAGGCCGCGGCGGCGACCGAACAGAACTGACGGTGGGTCAGGTCACTGCCGCCGAGGCGATCCTGCTCGTCGGTGGTCAGGGAAGCAGGCTGCGGCCGCTGACCGTCAACATCCCCAAGCCGATGCTGCCGTGCGCCGGCGTCCCGTTGCTCGCGCACCAGATCGTCCGGCTGCGCGAGGTCGGGGTCCGCCACGTGATCCTGGCGACCTCCTACCGCCCCGAGGTGTTCACCGAGTACTTCGGCGACGGGACAGCGCTGGGCCTGGCGCTGGAGTACATGACCGAGACCGAACCGCTGGGCACCGGTGGTGGGATCCGCAATGCGGGTGCGTTGCTGGGTCCGGACCCCGAGGCGCCGGTCCTGGTGCTCAACGGCGATGTGCTGTCCGGGCACGACATCGGCGCCCAGTTGGCCGTCCACGCCGCGGCGTGCGCCGAGGTGACCCTGCACCTGGTGCGGGTGCCGGACCCCCGGGCGTTCGGCTGCGTACCGACCAACGCCGAGGGCCGGGTCACCGCGTTCCTGGAGAAGAGCCCGGAGCCGGTCAGCGACCAGATCAACGCCGGTTGCTACGTGTTCCGCCGCGGCACGATCGACACGATCCCGGACGGGGACGTGGTCTCGGTGGAGCGCGACACGTTCCCCGGCCTGCTGTCCGGCGGCTCGGTGGTGGCCGGTTACGTCGAGTGCTCGTACTGGCTCGACCTGGGGACCCCGGCGGCGTTCGTGCAGGGTTCCGCGGACCTGGTGCGCGGCGTGCTGCGCTCGGTTGCGGTCGAGCGGCCCGGGGCGGCGCTCGTGGCACCGGACGCGACCGTCGCGGTCGACGCGGTGATCGACGGCGGCAGCGCCATCGGACCCGGCGCTGTGGTCGGGGCCGGCGCGCAGGTGTCCGGCAGCGTCCTGCTGGCCGGGGCGCAGGTCGCGGCAGGGGCGGTCGTGCGCGACAGCGTTGTGGGCCTGGGGGCCTACGTCGGGGAGCGGACCGCGCTGTCCGGCGCCGTGGTCGGCGACGCGGCGCGGATCGGAGCGGACAACGAGCTGATCGCCGGCGCCCGGGTGTGGACCGACGCGGTCATCGGCGACCACGCTGTGCGGTTCTCCGCGCCGTCCTGACGTCCCGTCAGAACGGCGGTGTCAGTCGTTCGACTCGCCCGCCGCGATCGGGGCCCCGAAGTAGATCATGTACTGCAGGATCGCCTCGCCCGAGATCTCGTGGCAGAACGCCCGATGGCCGCCGGGGTTCGTGCCGTTGATCGGCTGCTGGGTCCAGCGGACCAGTGCGATCGGGGTACCGGCGGGCATCGTGCCGTACGCGGCGTCCCACTCCGAGGCGACGAACTCGCTGTAACGCGTGTCCTTGTGCAGAATTCCGGCGGCCTTCTGGATCTTGCCGACCTGGTCCGGGCCCAGCGCCCCGGCGTCGTACCAGAGCACGGTCCAGCCCGCGTTCAGGTTCGCGACCAGACCTTCCATCGGCGGGCGGTCCTGGGCGGTGTAGAAGCCGCCGCCGTTGACCGCGACCGGGTTGGCCAGGTGCGGGCCCAAGCTGGGCGGGACCATCGGGTAGTGGACCCGCTGCCCGGGCGTCACGATGGTCTGGGGACCCGGAGCGGACGAGGCCGAGGGTGAGGGGGCGGCCGACGGCGCCGCCGAGGACTTGGCAGCGACCCCGGTCCCGTCGTCGCTCGGGGGGCCGCAGCCGGCGACGACCGGGCTCGTCCCGACAGCCTGCAGCGCCTTGACTGTCGCGTCGCCGCTGCCGCCGTGGTGCTTGGACTTCCAGATCACCCCCGCGGCGATCACACACACGACCACGAAGCCGATGACCAACCGGTTCTGGAGCTTCTCGCGCCGGGCCTGCTTGGCCTTATCGGCATTGAACGTCGCGGCCTTGTCCGCCCGACTCGGCTCGTTCGGGTCCTTCGGTCGCTTCGCCACGATGCCGGCCGTTTCTTCTCGCTGAGGTTGCCCAAAGGGCGAATTCTATTCGCGCGGCAGGTGCGGCCGGAGCCCCGCGAGACGGTGCTCCGCGTCACCCGTCCGGTGTGCGGCAGACTCGGCAGGTGTCCGGGACCGCCACCGCAGCCCTCGAGCGCCGGTGGCGACCCGGCCATGAGGTCGACCTGCGCCGCACTCTGCGGGTGCTGCGGCGGGGCACCGGCGACCCGGCGTTCCGCGCGGACGAGAGCGGCGCGGTGTGGCGCGGCGTGCAGACCCCGCTCGGCCCCGGGACGCTGCGGCTGTCCGCGGACGCCGCGCTCGGCGAGGTGGTCGCACAGGCCTGGGGCATCGGCGCGGACTGGCTGTTGGAGCGGGCCCCGGCGATGTGCGGGGTGCTGGACGACCGCAGCGGCTTCGTGGCCCACCACCCGGTCGTCGCCGACGCCGCGGCCCGCCACCCGGGGTTCCGGATCGCCCGCGCCGGACAGGTGCTGTCAGTCCTGGTGCCGACCGTGCTGGAGCAGAAGACCACCGGCAAGCAGGCGCGGGCCTCGTGGCGGGAACTGGTGCTCCAGTTCGGCGAACCGGCGCCCGGCCCGACCCCGGTCGGCCTGCGGGTGCCGCCGCCGGCGCCGGTGTGGGCACAGATCCCGTCCTGGACCTGGCACCGGGCCGGGGTGGAGCCGGCCCGCTCACGGACGATCGTCAACGCGGCTCGGTACGCCGGGCGCCTGGAGGAGATGTTGGAGCTGGACTCGGCGGCCGCCGACATCCGATTGCGGTCCCTGCCCGGCATCGGGCCGTGGACGTCTGCCGAGGTCCGGCAGCGCACCCATGGCGACCCGGACGCGGTCACTGTCGGCGACTACCACCTGCCGCACACGGTGGGGGTGGCCCTCACCGGCCGTCGCGTCGACGACGCCGGGATGCTGGAGCTGCTGGCCCCCTACGCCGGCCACCGCTACCGGGCGTGCGTGCTGATCGAGATGTCCGCCAAGGCGCCCCGCTACGGCCCCCGCCTGACCATCCAGGACCACCGCGGCCACTGACGCCGTGTCCGAACATCGCATCTTCTGTCGTGTCGCGCGCCCTTCAACTCGTCGGTAGGGCGCGCGA
>DATASX010000129.1 GCA_036269075.1 Sporichthyaceae bacterium | reverse complement strand
TCGGCGGCCACGCGCCCGACCCAACTGGAGCCTTCGACGCTCTTGCCGGGTTCGAGTTCCTTGTACACGCGGAAGAAGTGCTCGATCTCCAGGCGCAGGAATTCCGGCACGTGGTGGATGTCGCGCAGGTGTTCCATCCGGGGGTCCGCGGCCGGGACGCACAGCACCTTGTCGTCGCCGCCCTTCTCGTCGGTCATGCGGAACATGCCGACCGCCCGCGCGCGGATGAGGCAGCCGGGGAAGGTCGGCGACTCCAGCAGCACCAGCGCGTCGAGGGGGTCGCCGTCCTCGCCGAGGGTGTCGTCGACGAACCCGTAGTCGGCCGGATAGGTAGTGGCGGTGAACAACGTCCGGTCGAGTTTGAGCCGCCCGGTCGCGTGGTCCAGCTCGTACTTGTTCCGCTCCCCCTTGGGGATCTCGATGGTGACGTTGAAGTCCATGCTCACGGCTCCCGGACGTAGCTGCCGGGGGCATCCTCGAGCGCGGGGTGTCGGCGGCTGCCCAGTTTCCCCGACGCCGGCTTGGCCTCGCCGGATCGCGCGGCCAACCAGGCGGCGTAGTCCGGCCACCACGAACCGCTCTCGGTCGGCGCCGCGCGGCGCCAGTCGTCGGGATCCAGCGTGTTGTCGTCGGAGACCTGGTAGCTGGACTTCGCGTTGCCCGGCGGGTTGACCAGCGCGGCGATGTGGCCGTTGGTGGACAGCACGAAACGCACCTTGCCGCCCAGCAGTTGGCCGCTGCGGTAGCAGTTCACCCACGGGCAGATGTGGTCCGCGGAGCCGGCCACGACGTAGGAGTCGACAGTGATGTTCCGCAGGTCGATCTCGGTGCCGAGCACGCTGACCGAGCCGGGTTGGGCCAGCCGGTTGTGCAGCGCGACGTCTACGAAGTCGCGGTGCAGGGCCGCGGTCATCCGCGTGGTGTCGGCGTTCCAGAACAGGATGTCGAACTTGGGCGGACGACGGCCCTGGATGTAGTTGTTGACCCAGTAGTTCCAGATCAGGTCCGAGGGCCGCAGCCAGGCGAAGACCTCGGCCAACGCGCGCCCGTCGAGGTATCCGGTACGCATCGACCGGGCGACCGCCGCGGCGGCCAGTTCCTCGTCGAGCATCGCCGAGGTCATCCCGGCCTTGCTCTGGTCCATCATCGTCACCAGCAGGCTGAGGCTGGCCAGCCGCTCCAGCCCGCCGGACGCGGCGCGGTGCGCGGCGGTCATCGCGGCCAGCAGACCGCCGGAGCACGCGGCGACGACGTGCGCCGACCCGGCGCCGGTGATCTGGTCGACCGCGTCGAAGGCCTCCAGGATCGCGGTGGCGTAGGCGTCGAATCCCCAGTCGCGGTGCCGCCGGTCGGGGTTCCGCCAGGAGATCACGAAGACCTGCTGGCCCTGCGCGACCAGATACTCGATCAGGCTGCGACCCGGAGCCAGGTCGAGGACGTAGTACTTGTTGATGGTCGGCGGGACTATCAGCAGCGGCACGGTCCGCACGGTCTCGGTGGTCGGCCGGTACTGGATCAGCTCGAGGACCTCGCTGCGGAAGACCACCGCTCCCGGGCTGACACCCAGATCGGTGCCGACCGTGTAAGCGGTCGGGTCGACCATCGTCGGAACGCGCGGCGAGCTGGACAGGTCGTGCAGGAGCTGGCGGGAACCGGTCACGACATTGGCGCCGCCAGTGTCGATGAACGCCTTCCAGCCCGCCGGGCTGATCAGTGGGTTGTTGCTCGGCGCGACCGCCTCGACGAGGTTCTCCGCGGCGAAGCCCATCCGCTCGCTGTCCTGCCACTCCAGTGGTACGTCGTGGACCACGTCCTGCACGGTCTTGCCGAACAGTAGGTAGGACTGCACGATCCGCCGCAGCACGGGGTTCCCGGTCCATGCCGGGTCGGCGAACCGCTTGTCCCGACCGGCGGGCGCGATCGTGGAGTTGCCGACCGCGATCCGGCCCAACTCGGCCGTCACCCCGCCGGCGCGGGAGAGTACCGGCTGCGGGTGGCGGATCAACGATCCGGCGAACCGGGCCATGGACTGGCCCGGGAACAACCGACGCAACGGGCCAACCGCGGCCTGGGTGAGCAGTTCGTCCAGCGGCGCGGCGAGAGCGGAGGCCGCCTCCTCACGGACCGCCGAAGCCATCAGACACCGTCCGGCGGGACGATCTCGCGCTTGAGGACCTTTCCCGTCGGGCCCTTTGGCAAGGCGTCGACCAACCACACCAGCCGCGGGTACTTGTAGGCGGCCACCCGCTCCTTGACCCACTCGCGGATCTGTTGCGGTGTCGCCTCGGTGCCGGGTTTCAGCGCCACCGCCGCGGCGACCTCCTCGCCATGGGTCGGGTGCGGGATCCCGATGACCGCGGCCTCCAGCACCGCGGGGTGCTCGTAGAGGACCTCCTCGATCTCGCGCGGGTAGACGTTGAAACCACCGCGGATTATCAGTTCCTTCTTCCGGTCGACGATGTAGAAGAAGCCGTCCTCGTCGACCCGTCCCAGGTCGCCGCTGTGGAACCAGCCGTCGCGGATCGCCTCGGCGGTGGCCTCCGGCCGGTTCCAGTAACCCAGCATGACGTTGTGCCCGCTGATCGCGATCTCACCGATCTCACCGGCGGGCACCGCGGCGCCCGCGGGGTCGACGATCCTCATCCGGACACCTTCGACCGGATGGCCGATCGATCCGGCGCGGGTGTTCCCGAAGTGGTTGAACGAAGCGACCGGCGAGGTCTCGGACAACCCGTAGCCCTCCAGGATCGGCACCCCGAAGGCACCGGAGAATCCCCTCAGGATCTCGACCGGCAGCGCGGCCCCGCCGGAGATGCACAACCGCAGCGTGGCGGTGTCGGCCACGGTGGGCCCGGCGTCCAGCATCGCTACGAACATCGTGGGCACACCGGCGAACACCGTCGCCCGGTCGCGCTCGATCACCTTGAGCACGGTCGGTGCATCGAAGCGGGCGACCAGGCTGATCGCGGCGCCGGCGGTCACCGTCGCGTTCAACGCACAGGTCTGCCCGAAGGCGTGGAACAGCGGCAGGCAGCCCACCACGACGTCGGTGTGGTCCAGGCCGAACAGACTCGCGGCGGCGACCTCGGCGTTGGCCCGCAGGTTCGCGTGGGTCAGTTGGGCGCCCTTGGGTGTCCCGGTGGTCCCCGAGGTGTAGAGGATCACCGCGGTGTCCTCGTCCGCCCGCGGGACCACCTCGTGCGCGGCGGGCAACGAGGCGGCCCCGGCGACGGTTTCGTCGGTGACCGTGATGCACTCCGCGCCGGCGGCCTCGGCACCGATGTCGGCCTCGGAGACCACGGTGTGCCACGCGAACACGATCCGCGCCCCGGAGTCGGCCAGGTAGTGCTTGACCTCCCGGGACTTCAGTAGCGGGTTCATCGGCACCACCGTGCCGCCGGCCCGCAGCACCCCGTAGTAGAGGACCGGGAAGGCCACGACGTTGGGCAGCATGATGCCGACCCGATCGCCGGGACGTATGCCACGTTCCCGCAGCCACCCCGCGATTCCGGCCGACCGGTTGTCGAGGTCGCGGTAGGAGAGCACCAGTTCGTCCAGGCGAACGGCGGGCCGGTCCGGGTGCCGGCCGGCTGCATCGGTGAGGATGGTGGCGAGATTCGTCATCAGCTGTCCCCAATCAACCGGCTGCGCAGTTCTGCTTGCACTTCGTCCTCGGAGCGGTTGGCGTCGATCTCCACCAGAATTCCTCGGCCGCGGTAGTAGTCCACGAGCGGGCGCGTCTGCTGCTCGAAGACTGTCAGCCGATGCTTGATCACGTCGAGAGTGTCGTCGGCCCGATTCTCCCGTCCGGCCCGGGCGATCAGGCGATCGATCAGCACGTCCTCCGGAGCGGTCAGGTGCACCGCCGCGTCGCTGCTCAGCCCGAACTGGACGCCGAGTTCGGCCGCACGAAGGGCCTGCGGCACCGTGCGCGGGAATCCGTCGAGCAGGTAACCACCGCTCGATCGCATCGCCTCGATCACCGCCGGGAGGAGGATCTCGAAGATCAGTTCGTCGGGCACCAGGTCGCCGCGTTCGGTGAAGCCGACGGCCCGCCGGCCCAGTTCGCTCTGCGCGGCGATCTCGGCCCGCAGCAGGTCCCCGGACGAGATGTGCATGATGCCGGTCGCCTGCGCGAGTCGCTTGGCCTGGGTGCCTTTCCCCGCTCCCGGCGGAGAGAGCATGATCACCCGCATGCGTTCTCCGCGGGACTGATTTCGGCTTCGAGGAACTCGCAGATCATCTTGCACGTGGTGTCCGAGCGGGTGAACAGGAACAGGTGACCCGCTCCCTGCACGGTTTCCAGGCGGGCGTGCGGAATCAGGCCGGCGAGGATCCGCCCGTTGACGGCCGGGATGATCGGGTCGCAGTCGCCGCGGAGCACGAGTGTGGGTTGGGTGATGTTGTGCAGCCACAAGGCGCTGGCGAAACTGCGTAGGGCCAGGACCTGGTAGAGGTAGCCCCGCCGGGACGGCGGCCTGTCGAAGTGGATCAGGGTCTCGGTGGTTTCGCCGTCGTCCCCGACGACGTCCGGGCCGTAGAGCACCGGGGCCACTCGCGCCAGGTAGGAGGGCGAGCCGAAACGCCGGGTGCCGGCCAGGCGGCGCAGGATCCGTGGGTGAGCGGGCACCATCAACAGCCCGGCGGCAGTGGCGCACAGCACGAGCCGCCGGACCCGCTCCGGGTGGTGGTGGGCGAGGCTCTGGGCCAGCGCCCCACCCCAGGAAACCCCGAGGACGTCGACTGTCGGGACCTCGAGGCGGTCGAGCACCCGGGTGAGCGTCCCGGACAGCCGAGCCAGCGAGGTCGGGCGCAACGGCAGCGAGGAACCACCGATCCCCGGGGCGTCGAACGCGATCGTGGGATGGTCGCCCAACGCGGAACGAACCGGCAACCAAGCCTCCAGGGGCGCGCCGATGCCGTTGCACAGCAGCAGCGGTGGGGTCGCGACGCGGTCGTGGTCCCCCGTCAGCGAGACCCGGATCCGCATTCCGCCCACCGACTGCCAGCTGATCCGTTCCTCGGCGAGCACGCTGGCATCTCCTCGTGGTCGATGGCGGCCAATTCTCGGTCGGCGCGTCGGTAGGTGGCTTGGGCGTCGGATCCCAACGCTCTTCAACTGCCCTTGTGCTCGGTGCACAACTGCCCGGGAAGGTCCAACTCGAAGTGCAGTACGGCCGCTTCGTCCGGTGACAGGTGGGCACCGGCCCGGTCCAGTATCGCCCGGACGGCGTCGTTCTCGGCGAGCACGTCACCCTCGAACCGGGTGATCCCGTGTTCCAGCGCCTGCCCGACCAGTGCGTCGAGCAGCAGGCTTCCCAGACCACGACCCTGGTACGGGTCCAGCACCGTCACCGCCGCTTCCGCCGTCGAGGACTCCTGCCTGCGGACGTAGCGGGCCACTCCCGCCAACCAGTGCGCCCGAGGTGGCCCGGTCAGGGCCACCCAGGCGAAATGGTGCCGGTAGTCGACCTCAGTCAGATAGGCGAGAACGTCGGGGGTCAGTTCGGTGAGCGGGGAGAAGAAGCGTTGGTAGCGCGATTCCGGGGAGAGGCTGTCGAATGCGGCGACGAACAGCGACCGGTCGTCGGGGACGACCGGTCGCAGTGTGATCGCCTGACCGTCGCGCAGCTGTAGCCGTGTGGTGCGCGCCAGTACGTACGCCAACAGGGCCGGCGTCAGCTGGGCCTCAGCGACTTGTTCGGCAGGATCTTCCGCCCGAAAGTCGTGTTGATGACGCCCGCCGCCGAGGCGTACCAGGCGGCGGCCGCGGTGATCATTCCGAACCAACCGGCAGCCTTGATGGTGTCGTTCGTCAACTGGTGCTGCTCCAGGTGCAGACCGAGGTAGCCGGCCGTCAACAACCAGAGGGTGGGCACAGCCACCACAAAGGTGCACGCCAGCGCTGCGGTGGTGCGCAGGGACGCGACTCCGAGGTAGGTCGTGAATATCGCCCACGGCACGATGAACAGCCCGATGGCCGGCCCGACATGTTGGACGCCCCCCGGCGCGGTCACGATCTGCTTCAGGTAGAACTGCTCGAGCGCCCAGAAGGACAGGAAGAACCCGCCGTAGGTGAGGAATGCGGTGGCGCCGAAGGTGTTGCCGATCTTCAGTTCCCACATCCCGGCCAGGATCAGGACCACGCCGCCGTAGGCCAGTGCCACCCCGAACAGCACCGGCAGCGCGGAGCGGTCGATCTGGTCGGCGTTGAACATCGACAGGATGAACGCCGAGCCGCCGATGGCCGCCAGCCCGATCGGCCCGGGGTCGGCCTGCTTGGCCTTTGTCGCCGGGGCGGGCGGTGCTGCGACCGAGTTCGCCTCGACCGCGGCCTGATCCGCCCGGTGGGTCGCCGTGGTGGCCATCAGGATTTCCCTGCCTTCGCTCCGGTCAACAGTTCCTCGGCCATCTCCCCGACGTGCTGGTTGACGTCCCGGATCGTCTCGTAGACGTTGCCGATACTGCGTTCGGCCAACTGCTGGACTTTCCGGGCCGTGCCCGTGCTGTCGAACGTCTCCAGCGCCTCCAGCGGCATCGCGGCGATCCTCTGGTGGATCTCCCCGACGGTTGTCGCGCCCGCGTCGATGGCCTGCTGAACCAGTCGCCGCACGTCACCAACATCGGTCATGGCGTCCTCCTGTTCGTCCGTCATTGGTAGGTGTAGAACCCGCGGCCGGTCCACGACCTCGGGAACTGCTTCGAGGACCAGGTCGGCCCCGGCGAGCAGGCAGGACTCGGCGATGCCTGTTCCCATGAATCCACCACCGATGACAGCGATGGACTGCACCTTCGACACGGCATCACGACCTTCCGCACGGACGGTTGCCGGCAGACGCTAGGCCCCCCGTGGGATCCGCCTCATCGGTCTGCACCGCCAATCCTGCCTGCGCTGTTTTGTGCTCCGTCACCGGCGACGCAGCGCGCGACGCTTCGTAGTGTTGTGCCTGGATCACCTTCCGGTGCAGGGATTCGAGGGGTTGCGATGCCTGCTCCCGTCACCCCCGACGAGGCGGTCGCTCGGGCACTGCCATGCGCGCCTCCCGCGGCCGTTCGCTCTATCAGGCCGATTTCCGGGCCGAACTGCGCCAGTCGTTCCGAACCTGACCGGCGGTCACATTCGCGCGGCCCCGGCCTTGATGGCGGCGCGGATACGTGGGTAGGTACCGCAGCGGCAGATGTTGCGGATCTCGTCGATGTCGGCGTCGGTGACGGTGCGCCGGCCCTTGGCCCGCAGTTCCTTCACCTTGGCCACGGCGGCCATGATCTGACCGGGTTGGCAGTATCCGCACTGCGCGACGTCGTACTCCAGCCAGGCCTCCTGCATCGGGTGCAGGTCCTTGCCCACCGTGGCGGGCAGGCCCTCGATCGTGGTGATCTCGTCGTCCGGCTTCAGCTCCTTGACGGCTTTGAAGCAGGGGTTGAACACCTCGCCGTTGAGATGGGAGGTACAGGCCTTGCAGACGTTGACCGCGCAGCCGTACTTCGGCCCGTGCACGCCGAGCAGGTCGCGCAGGACCCACAGGACCTGCAGATCGTCGGGAGCCTCGACGTCGACCCGCGCTCCATTGACCTTGAACGTGTGATGCACCATGGCAACTCCCCGGGGTCAGGCGTCCTGCGTCTTCTTCTTGGACTTGTAGGTGGGTAGCGGTGGATGGGTCGGGAACGGGTCGAAGCCCAGCGCCTGGTCGGCCTTGACCGGGAAGAACGTCTGCAGTTTGCCGACCGCCCGGCTGTAGGCGCAGGCAACCGCGGCCATGGACGCGGCCACGCCGAACTCCCCGGCGCCGCCCGGCTCGTCGCTGGTCGCCGGCATCACGATGACCTGCACGTCGGGCGGGACGTTCCACTGCCGGGTGTAGAAGGCGTTGTCCCAACTGGCTTCCAGGTACGCGCCGTCCTCGAGGTGGAGCATGTACGTGAGCGCCTGGGCGACGCCGTCCATCATCCCGCCGAGCATCTGCGCCTCCACCCCGCGCGGGTTGACCGGTCGCCCGACGTCCACAGCCAGCACCATCCGGGTCACCCGGGGACCGGTCCAGGCGTTGTGGATCC
Organism: Sporichthyaceae bacterium; assembly: GCA_036269075.1. Taxonomy (NCBI): domain Bacteria; kingdom Bacillati; phylum Actinomycetota; class Actinomycetes; order Sporichthyales; family Sporichthyaceae; species Sporichthyaceae bacterium. The sequence goes on along the minus strand of DATASX010000129.1, from coordinate 42,804 downwards.
TCCGGTTCACCGTCTCCGGGCGGCAGTCGATCTCCACCAGGCAGGCGCAGTGGCCCTTGTACTCCTGGTGGAAGGCGATGCCTTGAGCGGTGCCGGGAGCCATGGGCCGGCTCCATCGACCGACCCGGGCCACCGTCTCCAGCACTGTCTTCGACCGATCGTCCTTGACTGACCGCCGGCGTAGTTCGTAAGGGTCCTTGCCCATGGCCACCGCAAGCTGATCGACCATCAGTTCCCGGGCGGTGCACAGTTCGGGGCTGTAGATGTTACGGACGCTGGAGGAGGGAATGCCGAGGTCGATCTCGTTGAGCGCATGGTCGGCAACACCGAAGTCATAGGGGCACATCGCGCTGAGGTAGAACACAGCCTGCGAGTACTGCACGAAGTTCTGACCCGGCAGTTTCGAGACCTCAGCGGTGGCGATCTCCCCCAGCCCGGTGGTGAAGTCGGTGGACAGGCTGGTGTGACGCTGGTCGTAGGCGAGCACCCGATCGCCCTGGTAGGTGATCCGCACCCGGGAGGTGCACATCGGGTGGGCCCGGCCGTGGCGGAAGTCGTCGGTGCGGTGCCACATCAACTTGACCGGGGCGCCGATCGTCTTGGAGACCTGGGCGGCCTCCAGTGCGGCGTCGAAGAACAGGTGACGGCCGAACGAACCACCGCCCTCGGTGACGTGCGTGGTCACCTTCTCCGGCGGCAGACCCAGTTCCTTGGCGATCTCCTGGCCACTGACGATCGGCATTTTCAGGCTAGACCAGATCTCGGCGCTGTCGGGCCGGACGTCGGCGACCGCGCAGTTGGTCTCCAGCGCGCCACCGGAGCGGAAGTGGAAGGTGAAGACCTCCTCCAAGGTCTTCGCTCCGGGCGGTGGCGGGGTCAGCGGCAGTTCGGCCTGCTTGAGAAGTTCGACGACGTCCGAGGTGGACTTGCCGGCCATCGGACCAGGCTCCCAGTCCACGTCGAGGGCGTTGATCGCGTCGATGCACAGCCCGAACGCACTGCCGACCACCGCCACCCCGGTGGGTATGACGACCACATGGCTGATGCCCGGCATGGCCTTGACGGCATCGAGGTTGTGGACCGCCTTGGGCCTGCCGGTGATCGTCGGTGGCCGGCACACCATCGCCGGTTGCAGGCCGGGGATTGTGATGTCCATCGCGAACACCTTGCGCCCGGTGACGGCCAGGTGGGCGTCGACCCGGTTCTGGGGCTTGCCGACCAGGCTGAATTTCGTGGCGGGCTTGAGTTCCACGTCGATCGCGGTCGTCTCGACCACGGCTGCCGCGGCGGCCAACGAGCCGTACGAGGCGCTGCGCCCGGAGCCGTGGACCATGCCGTCACCGGTGGTCAACGTCGCGACCGGCACACCCCAGCGAACGGCAGCGGTCCTTTTCAGCTGCTCGCGAGCGGTGGCCGCGGCAAGCCGGATCGGTTCGTACATCGCATGCAGGGTGTTCGATCCACCGGTCAGCTGATTCCACATCAGTTCCGGGCGGGCATCGGCGAGGGTGACATGGACCTTGGCCAACGGCAGGTCCAACTCCTCGGCGATCAGCATCGCGGCGGCGGTGGTGATCCCTTGCCCGACCTCGGCCCGCGGCAACGCGAACAACGCCATGCCGTCCGCGTCGACCTGCACGCTGATCAGGTGCGAGGTGGGCCGTGCGGCATCGGTCAACAGATCGTTCAGGTCGTAGACGGTAGACGGTTGCAGCACTGCCGGTGGGCCGTCCTCCGCCGCGGCCGACGGTGCGCTGAGCAGGTCCACACCCAGTCTCGCCGCGGCCACCAACGTCGGTGCCACGAGCAGATGCCCGACGAACCGACGTCGGGGCAGGTCGCGCGAGGGTTGCATATCGTTGCCCTCTCCTTCGACCAAGCTCAGGTGAAGGCGCCGAACCCGGTGATGTCGCGGCCCACCAGCAGCGTCTGGATGGTCTCGGTGCCCTCGTAGGTGTGGATCGCCTCGATGTCGCACAGGTGGCGCATCACGTGGTTCTCCAGCAGGATCCCGTTGCCGCCGAGCATGTTGCGCGCCTCGGCCAGGACCTGGCGGGCCTTGACCGTGTTGTTGAGCTTGGCCAGCGCGGCGATCGTGTCGGACATCCCGTCGGTCTCGTCGAGCCTGCCGATGCGCAGGCAGTAGAGCTGCATGGCCGTCACGTCGCAGAGCATCTGGACGAGCTTCTCCTGCACGATCTGAAAGCGCGTCAGCGGACGACCGAACTGGGTGCGTTGACCCGCGTAGGCCAGGGCGGCGTCGTAGCCGGCCACCGCGTGACCCAGGGCCGCCCAGGCACACGAGGCACGGGTGGCCTTCAGCACCTCGGCGACGTGCTTGAAGCTGCGTACGCCCGGCAATTGGTTGGCCACCGGCACCCGTACGTCGACCAGATCGATGTCGGCCTGCCACAGCGCACGCAGCGACACCTTGCCCTCGATGACCCGCGCGTCGTAGCCGGGAGTGCCATTCTCGATGAGGAATCCCTTGACCTGCATGTCCTCGGTGTCGCGGGCCCACATCACCACCACATCGGCGGTGGCGCCGTTGCCGATCCACCGCTTGGCACCGTTGATGACGTACTCGTCGCCGTCCCGGCGGGCCTCGGTCTCCAACGTGACCGAGTCCGAACCGTGGCGCGGTTCGGTCAGCGCGAACGCACCCAACTTCTCGCAGCGGGCCATGGCAGGCAGCCACCGCTGTTTCTGCTCCGCCGAGCCGTGCATGGCGATCGAACGCATGGCCAGGCCGCCCTGGACACCGACGAACGTCCCCAGGCTCCCGTCGCCGCGGTGCAGTTCCATGGCCACCAGACCCGCGGCCGTGGCACTCATCGGCGGGCAACCGTAGCCGCTCAGGCCGTCGCCGACCAGGCCGAGTTCCCCGACCCGACGGAACAGTTCCAGGGGCAGGTCGGCGCGCTCCCAGTAGCCGTTGATGACCGGGAGCACCTCGGCGTGGACGAAGGCTCGCGTCCGGTCCAGATAGTCCAGTTCCTGCGCCGAGAGCTGTTCCCGGATGAGGAAATAGTCGGTGCGCAGCGCGTTCCCGATGCCGGTGTACACCGGCCTCTCGGCGGACGGGTGAATTGCGGTGTCGCTCATGATCGGCCTCCGGGCAGGGGATGGGGCTCAGCCTGCGTCGAAGACGCGAACGACCGACTCGGCGATGCAGACCGGCTTTTCCTGACCGGCGGACTCGAAGCTCATCAGGAAGGTCACGTCGCCGCCGCCGGCGCGGTTCTCGATCCTCTCCAGCGAGAGCCGCAGCCGGACCCGGTCGCCGACCGGCAACGGGGCCGGGAATCGGACCCGATTGAGCCCGTAGTTGATCACCATCGCGAAACCGTCGAGGGACACCACCTGCTGCATCAGGTGCATCGCCAGAGCAAGGGTGTAGTACCCGTGGGCGATGGTTCCGCCGAACGGCCCGAGCGCTGCTGCCTTCTCGACGTCGGTGTGGATCCACTGCCGGTCGTGGGTGACTTCGGCGAACAGGGTGATGTCCTGCTGGGTGACCGGGTGCCAGTCGCTGACCCCGAGTTCCTGCCCTAGCCGGCCGTGCAACTCCTCGATCGTGCTCACCGCAAGCATGGCTGGGAAAGTAGCCGTGCCACCGCACAGAATCCGCGGTCGCGGACCACCAATCGGCCCACCGGATCATGTGCGCCGAGCACAATTCCGGCCGGCACGGCTACTGTCACCCTCTTGCGAGTCGAACGGTCGGCGAGCAGGATCGCGAAGTCCAAGCCAACTGCGTCACCGGGAGCGGACATGACGCCAGCCGGGCGGTCGGAGGCCGCCGCGTCGGTCCTGCCTGCTGTTCTCGACCGGTTGCAGCAACGGTGGGAAGAGGTCGTCGCCCGGGCCGTGGAGCGGATCTGGCAGGAGATCCTCGGCTATCCGGCCGTGCACGACGCGACGCTGCGCGCAGACGTGGTGACGCACATCGGCGAGCACGTGCTGGCGCTTCGAGCCTCATTGGCCGGTGAGACCCCGCCGAACCGGGAGACGTTGCTGTTCACCCGCCGGCACACCGCGATGCGGGTGGGTCGGGTGCCCATCGCCGATTACCTGCAGGCCTTCCGGATCACCCAGGAGATCATCTGGGACGTCCTCGTCGAGGAGGCCGAGGCCAAGGGCAATCCCGCCGCGGTCCTGGGGTTGGTCGGGCCGCTGTTGGACCACATCAACGTCGCGACCACCTACGCCGCCGAGTTGTACATCGAGATCGAGCAGTTGGACATGGCCGGTGGCGATCGGGTCCGCCGCGACCTGCTCGAGGACCTGGTCGCCTCCCGGCCGATCCCCCCGGGCCCGCGCCTCGATGCCGCCCGCGACGCCGGGTTGGGCCGGGACGTGCCGTGCTTCGTCGTCCTGGCGTTGCCCCGTGCGGTGCCGGACGACGAGCAGGTGGTCCGTTCGGCAGCCGGGGGGGTGGCCCGGGCGTGCGGCGGCCGGTTGCGGCCGCTCGTGGTGCTGCGGCGCGACGAGATCGTGATCGTCGCCCCGGCGCGGGACTCGGACACCGATCAGGTGGCCGCCGAGTTGTCCGCCGTGTGCGAGCGACTGGCGAAGCAGGACGTCCGGTTGGCGATCGGGCTGAGCACCGTTCATCAGGGGCTCAGCGGCGTGGCCTCGGCGCATCGGGAGGCACGGGGCGCGGCCGAGAGCCTCGGGCCGGACGGTGGCGTGCTCGCCCTGCCGTCGCTGAGCGCTTTCGACTACCTGACCTCGTTCCGCGACTCCACCGCCGAACGACTCATCCCGGCGGCGATCCACCGATTCGTCGCCGAGGACATCGCCCACGGCGGCGTCCTGACCACGACGCTGCTCGCCTACCTGGCCAGCGACCTGAACGTGAAGGCGCTCAGCGAACACCTGCGGGTGCACACGAACACTGCCCACTACCGACTGAACCGGATCAGCGACCAGACCGGTTACGACCTGCGCAAGCTCGACTCCGTCCTCGAACTGGTCATCGCCACCCGGCTGGCCCGACCCCTGGGCGACCGGCCGCCCGGGGTGTGGGGCTGATTCCGCTTCACAACATGGCCTTCTGCGGTTGGGTGTGCACGACGATGACAGTCGGGGTGTCCGCGGTGAGCGTCGCCTTCAGCTCCTGCTCCAGGTCGGCGACGGTGTCCACGACGACCGCGTGGCAGCCGAATCCGCGGGCCACCGAGTCGATTCCGATGCCCGGCAGGTCGAGGCCGGGAACGCCGGGAGTCTCCTCCAGGATCGCGAAACTCTTCAGGATCGAGTACTCGTTGTTGCGCATGACCACGTAGACGATCGGCAAATTGTGCTGGGCCGCGGTCCAGATGGCCTGGACCGAGTACTGGAACGACCCGTCGCCGATCAGGGCCCACACCGGCCGTTGCACTCCGTTGTCCCGGTCGCCGAGCGCCACGCCCACCGCGGCGGGGACACCCCACCCGATACCCCCGCTGGCGGTGGCGAAGAAGGACCCGGACCGCGTAGTCGGCAGCCACTCGATCTGCTGCGCCATCGTCGAGGTGGTCTCGTTGACGATGACGGTGTCGGCCGCCTTCATGCGGCTCAGCGCCGCGTAGACCTCCGGCGGGGTCAGTGGCTTGTTCGGCACCTCCGGCAGCACCCGTGGCCGCGACATGGTGACCGGTGCGGCGCGTTCGGTGCCGGCGGCGACCAGTTCGGTGAGCATCTCGATCGCCAACTTCGGGTCGCCGAGCAGGCTGTCGCCGAAACGGGCGGAGGCGGCGGCATTCGTATCACCGGTGATCTGCAGCAGCGCGGTGCCGGCGGGCAGGTATTCCCCCGTCACGTACGGGTAGTAGCGGAAGACCTCGGCGCCGATCACGACGACCAAGTCGTGCCCGACCAGCCGATCGCTGATGCTCTTCACCGACATCCCCAGCACGCCGCAGAACTGCGGGTGGTCCTCCGGGAACGAGGCCCGGTCCAGCAGGGGCGATTGGTAGACGCAGGCGCGCACCTTCTCGGCCAACACGATCGCCGCGTCCCACCCGCCGCTGCGGTCCACCTCCGGACCGAATACCACCGCCGGATTGCGGCTGGCCGAGATCCGGTCGGCGAACATGCGCAGCCGCTCCGGGTCCGGGCCCACCCGGTGGCTGAACGTGCGCTGCCGGTCGAAGCCGGCCAGTGGTTGGTTCCAGTCGTCCATGGCGATCGACAGGTACACCGGCCCCGCGGGCGGTTGCAGCGCGGTGACGTAGGCCCGCATGAACGCCTCCGGCACGTCCTGCGCGCGCGCCGGTTCATACGCCCACTTCACCCACGGCTTGGGGAAATCCACGGCCTGCCGGTTGGCCAGATAACAATCGCCGATCACCAGTTCCCGGTGCTGTTGTCCGCTCGTGATGATCAGCGGCGTGTTCCCGTGGTAGGCCGCCACCAAGTTACCCATGGCGTTGCCCATCCCGGCGGAGGAGTGCAGGTTGACCAGCGCCGGGCGCCCGGTGACCTGGGCGAAGGTGTCGGCCATCGCGATTGCCGAGGCCTCCTGCAGGGCCAGCACGTAGGTGAAGTCGTCGGGGAATTCCTGCAGGAACGTCTGCTCGGTCGACCCCGGGTTGCCGAACATCGTGGTCATTCCCAGGTCTCGGAACAAGTCGTAGGTCACAGTCCGCACGGTGGAGGCCACAGTTCATCCGCTCTCAGCTCGGGGATTGCGCCCAGTGCAACCAAGAATCGCTCCGCGCGAACGCCACGATCTTGTGGTGCGCGCCCAGCACTGCGGCCGTTGATTTCGTGTGTTGATCACATGCAGCGTCGGTCAGATAGTGGGCAGTGCACCGCCGTCGATCGCGATCATCGCCCCGGTCAGGTAGCTCGCGGCCGGCGACAGTACGAAGGTCGCGACCCGGGCGAACTCCTCCGGGGTGCCGCGACGATGCAAGGAATTCACCGGTTGGTCACCTCCGGCGGCGACCAACTCGGCGGCCCGCCCGGTGGCGAACCAGGCCGGCATCAACCCGTTCACCCGGATCGCCCGTTCGCCCAGCTCGTCGGACAGGGCCTTGGCAACCATGCCCAGCCCCGGCCGTAGGCCGTTGGAGATGGCCATCCCGGGCAGCGGTGCGCGCACCGACGAGGACAGCACGAAGACGATCGACCCGTCCCGCTCGATTCGTCCGGCCACTGTCCGGGCCATCCGTACAGCGCCGAGGAACACCGCCTCGAAAGAGGTCCGCCACTGCTGGTCGTCGACGTCCAGCACCGCACCCGGCGGTGGTCCGCCCACACTGATCAGCGTTCCGTCCAGCCGTCCGAACCGGTTCACCGCGGCGGATACCAGCGTCTCGGCCGTTCCTGGATCGGCGTTGTCGCCCGCCACGCCCAGAGCCCGGTCCTCGCCGAGTTCCGCCGCAGCCTGCTTGGTGTCCACCTCGCCCAGGCCGGAGATCACCACGCGGGCGCCTTCGCGGACCAGTTGTTCGGCGGTGGCTCGACCCAGACCTCGGGTCCCTCCGGTGACCACGTACACCCGGTCCTGCAGACCCAGATCCATGCGTTCTCCTTGCCCGCTCGAGTTCCGTTCGACGTCGACCGTGTTCAGTTCCCCGCGACCCAGGCCGCTTCCTGACCCGGTTCGGGCAGGACCCGGCCGCCCTCGACCGCGGCATGGGCGGGGCTGCTCTGGATGACCACCAGGACCTCTTCGACAGCCAGCCCGGTGACCCGGCTGCCCGCTGCAGCCACCGCCAACGCAAGCCGCGTCGTCTCTGCCGCGGGGTGGCCCTCCCGGACCCAGCCATTGATCAACAGAGGGTTCGCCGGGCTCGAGTCGGTGTAGAGGTTGCGCGGGGCCACGTCCTGGAACACCACGTTGACGTACCTGGTCGACACCTGGTTGATCTCGGCATGGATGCGGGTGATCTCGGCCGCGAGGTCGCGCTTCGTGGCGGCGGCCAACGTCCCGGTCGTGGTGGTGCAGGTGTAGACGGGCATGGCGATCCAATCGGGCCGGCGAGGCGGGGCCAGTATCGACCGATCCGGACGTCACGGACCTTGTACGGCAGCCACAACACATCGCTCCTGGAATTCGTGTGTGTCACACATTCTGCGGCGGAGCATCCGCAGGACGGCGGGGACGGTGCGTCAGCGTTGGATCTCCTGGCTCCCACCCGACGCGGCATGCAGCGTCGCCAGGAAGTCGCTGCCACGGACCGGGGCGATGATCGGGTTGGTGGCCCCCGCGGCACGGTGCCGCACGATGCCGGCCCGGACCGCCTCCGCGTCGCCGAAGGCAGCCAACGAGGACAGGAAGCGCTCGCTGATCGCCTGTTTCTGCGCGTCGAAGTCCGGTGCGTTGTCGAAGGCGGTGAGGTCGGAGCCGAAGCCCGCCGCCTCGAACATCGCCCGGTAGAACGGCAGTCCGAAGTAGCGGTGCAGTTCGGTGCGCAGCCCGTGGTGGACTACTGCCGGGTCGGTGTCCACGGCGGCCGGCACTGCCGGCATCACGGCGAAGCCGTCCATCGACTTGCCGACGGCCGCGCGGCCCTTGGCCACCTCGGGGACGACGACGTCCCGGACGTAGCCGGCCGGGCAGGCCCAGAGCACGACGCCGTCGGCGATCTCACCGGCCAACCGCAGCATCGCCGGGGACAGCGCGGCGAGCACGATCGGGATGTCCGGCCGCGGGGTGAACCCGGTGAACCGGAACGTGGAGTTCCACCGCTTGCCGGCCGGCGGCTGCGCATCGGTGAGCAGGGCGCGGACCAGGGCGACGTACTCACGCAGTTCCTCGGCCGGCTTGCCGATCTCCTGCCCGTGCCAGCCGGCCATGGTCGACCGGTGGCCGACGCCGAGGCCGAGTCGGAAGCGGCCGCCGGACGCGTCGTCGACGGTCGCCGCGGTCTGCGCCATCGAGGCCGGCGAGCGGTGGTAGATCGGTGCGACGGCGGTCGCCAGGTGAACCCGTTCGGTGACCATTGCCAGCGCGCTCAGCACACCGAACGAGTCGCGGGCCGCGATGTGGTTGCAGGCGATCATGTCGTAGCCGAACCCGTCGGCAAGGCGCGCCTGCTCGATGAGCTCACCGAACGGTGCGGCCGCGGGCAGCATGCAGCTCAACAGCACGGCTCACTCCGCCGCGTACCGAGGACCGGCGACCAAAGGATTCCGCAGTTCACCGATGCCCTCGACGGTGCTGACGAGGGTGCTGCCCGGCACCAGATAGCGCTTCGGGTCGCTTCCCATGCCGACCCCCGACGGGGTGCCGGTGAAGATCAGGTCGCCGGGCAACAACGGCAGCACCGCCGACAACCGGGCCACCAGTTGCGGCACCGAGAAGATCATGTCCTTGGTGCGGCCGTCCTGCAGGACCTCCTCGCCGAGTTCGCAGCGCAGCCCGAGGTCGTCCGGGTCGCTGAACTCGTCCGGTGTGACGAGCACCGGGCCGATCGGGCTGAAGCCCGGGAACGACTTGCCCAACGAGAACTGCGGCACGGGACCGCTGAGCTGGACCGCCCGTTCGGAGAGATCCTGACCCACCGTCAGACCCGCGACATGGCGCCAGGCGTCGCGTTCCGCGACCTGGTAGGCACGTTCGCCGATCACCGCGACCAGTTCGACCTCCCAGTCCACCTGGTCACTGGGCAGGTGCACGGTGTCGTACGGTCCGGCGAGGCTGGTGACGAACTTGGTGAACACCGCGGGCGTAGAAGGGGCCTGCCGGACACCCGCCTCCTCGACGTGGGCGCGGTAGTTCAGGCCGATCGCGAATATCTGGGCCGGCCGGCGCAGCGGCGGACCGACCCGCGCCACGGTGAACGGCTCGCCGTCGTCGACCGATCGCCCGGCCCCCCAGGCCGCGAACTCCGGCCACCGTTGCAGGACCAGGTCCGGGTCGGCGGGGAACCGTCCGCCGCTGGCTCGTTCGACGTCGAGTGCCAATTCTCCCGCGACCAGGGCCAGTCGGCCGTCGATGTTGGCAATACGCATTTCTGACTCCTAGTCAGCGGGCGCTGTGCGCGTCGGTCATCAGGGCGGCCAGGTCTTCGGGATTGAGGAACGACGGGGGCACCGGCGGGCCCCAGCTGTAGAGGCCGCGGGCGCCGGAGACCACCGACGGCTTCCAGAGCGCGTCGTCGACGATGCAGTCCAGATCGCTGTAGTACTCGGAGAAGTTGCCCGCCGGGTCCTTGAGGTACCAGAAGAAGTTCGACCCGATGTGGTGCCGGCCGAGACCCCAGACGTGGCGTTCTGGATGGCCTTCGAGCATCGCGGTCGCACCGCGGCCGACCTCGTCGACGTCGTCGACCTCCCAGGCGGTGTGGTGCAGGAAGTCCACCGGCGCACGCTGGACGAGGATGTTGTGGTGGTCGGTGGAGCAGCGCAGGAAGCTGGCCAGGCCGGGCACCTGGTCGCTGACCGCGAAGCCGAGCCCTTCGGTGAAGAAGCGCTGGCTGGCTTCCTGGTCGCGTGAGCCGATCACGACGTGGCCCAGCTTGCGCGGCCGGACCACGTCCTCCCGCTCGACCCCCGGGGCGCGGCCGTTGGCTCTGGAAGGTCGGCCGGGGCCGTTGTAGGGAACCTGCTCGGCGGGCGCCTGTTCCAGGTGTGCCGCGATCTGCAGCACGACCAGCAAATTGGAATTCGGGTCGAGCGCCCGCAGTGCGTTGGGTTCGGTCGAGAACACGATGTCCAGGCGGTTCAGGTTCGCGGCAATCCGGTGCAGGTCATCCGCGTCGTCGACGCCGACGCCGAGTTCGACCAGGCGCCGGATCGGCGCCTCGACGATTCTCAGCTGCTCCCCGCCGTCCCGGGTGGCGAACCGCGTGCCGGCGCCGGTGGGCGTCAGGCCGAAGGCCGCGTAGTAGGCCGCGGTCTCCGCGACGTTCGGCACGCCCAACGTGATCGAGGTGAGTCGGTGCAGAGCCACGGTCACTCCTGGCGATTCGTCGTCGGGTCCGGGATCGGGCCGAGCATATGGCGGACCACCTCGGTCAGGACCGCCGCCGGGTCGGCCGGCAGGCGCTCGCAGCGCCACGCGACGTGCCGGTCCGGCCGCACCAGCACAGCGCCGGTCGAGGCGACCTCACGCCGCGCGGCCCATTCTCCGTAGGGATCCAGCAGGTCGCCGGTACCGATCACGTGGACGTCGACCGGGAGTCCGGCCGCCGCGTCGCGCCACGCCTCGCCGCCGCAACCGGTCAGCAACGCGAACCGCAGGCCGGCGGGCAGGTCCAAGGTCGAGAGCGCAACGCCGGCGCGTTCCAGTCGGGCGTGCGCCACCCTGGCCCCGGGGTGGGTCGTGGCGGTGTAGTACAGCTCCGGATCGCGATCTGACGGAGCGTCAGAGCTGTCGTCATCGAGCACGGCGTCGCTGCGGTACCGATAGCCCAGCTCGACACCGTGCGCGTTGAACTGGTAGTCCGTCAGCGCCACCGCCTTGCGCAGCGCGGCCCGGCGGGCGTCGCCGTCCGGGCCGGCCTCGTCCAGCACCCGCAGCGCCGCCCACCCGTCCGCGACCGACTGACCCGGTTCGAGGCCGAGCGCCCGGTCGATCTCGGCCAGCTCACCGAGGCTGGTGATCGCTCGCTGGACACCGGCTGCCCCGACGGGCTGCCGCTCGGCCGAGTAAGTCTCCAGCAGCGCCGGATCGGCCTGCCCGCCCAAGACCAGCGCCAGCTTCCAGGCCAGGTTGTAGGCATCGGCGACCGAAATGTTCAGACCCAGCCCGTTGGACGGCGGATGGCGGTGCACCGCATCGCCGAGGCAGAAGAATCGGCCCGTCGAGTACCGGGGCGCGACCTGAGCGTTGACCTGCCAGCGGGCCAAGCCCTTGAGCTCGACCTCGAGGCTGTCGTCACCGACGGCCGCGCGGACCCGCGCGATCTGCTCGGCATCGGACATCGTCGCCAGGTCCAGCTCCGCCGGATCGTAGATGAACGCCAGCACGAACTCGGTCCACGGCTTGTGGCAGATCAACGTGCCCAGGCGCAACGGCGCCAGCGGCCCGGGCATCACGTTCCAGACGAGCACGCCCGGGCGGTGCGCCAGGTACTTGCTCAGGTCGGCGCGGAACCAGATGTTCGCCGCCTGCGCCAGGCCGGCCGGTCCGTCGACGGTAAGCCCGGTCTGCTCCAGCACCGCGCTACGCGCGCCGTCCGCGCCCAGCACGTACTGCGAGCGCACGATCAACGTGTCGCCCGCGGTCCGGTCGAGCACCGTGCTGGTGACCCCGTACTCGTCGGCCTTCGCGGACTCGAAGACGTGCTGGAACCGGATGTCCGCGCCGGCGTCCCGGGCCGCCTCGACCAGCAGCGGTTCCAACACCGTCTGCGGGCAGTTCGCCATCGGCACGGGGCTCGCGGCCTCGTACTCACCGGCCCGCTCGGGGCTGGTCCCCCACGTCTCGGAGCGCGCCACCTCACGCCCGGCGAGGCTGGTCACCCAGAGGTTGTTGCGCATCATTCGTTGCGGGGTCGCCACCGCGTGGAACCGGTCCTCGATGCCGAGGTGGCGCAGGATCTCCACGGTGCGCTGGTTGACGATGTGCGCCCGCGGGGTGTGCGCAGTGCTCGGGTACTGCTCGATCACCAGGTTGTCGATGCCGTAGCGGCGCAGCGCCAGAGACGCGGTCAGCCCCGCCGGTCCGGCCCCGACGATCAGCACCGGAACGCCGATTTCAATCGTGGCCATGATGGGCTCCTGGCTCAGTGCTCGGCGTGGGCGGTCAGGTGCAGGGTCAGGTCGAGGTGACGCCCGGCCATCCCGCGCGAGGCCTTGATGCCGAACGCGTAGCGGTCGATCCGCGTCGTGGCGACCAGGGTGAGGGCGTCGTCGCGAGCCACGGAGTCGACGACGGCCACGCTGATCGGTCCGCTCCGACCGCGCACGGTCAGGGAGCCGTCCAGGACCCAGGTGTCGTCGACCCGCTGCACGCCGGTCGAGACGAAGTTGATCTCCGGGAACTCATCGGTGTTCAGGAATCGCTTCCCCCGCACCTGCTTGTCCCGCAGGCTGCTTCCGCTGGCGTAGCTCGTGGCGTCCACTGTGGCCTTCGCGGTCGAACGCTCGACCCCCGTCTCCACCTGCAGCGAAGCCGACTCGAGCTGGAACGACCCACGGACCGTACCGAGGCCGAACAGGTGCTTGGCCTCGAAGGTGATCTCGGACTTCGCCGGGTCGATCCGGTAGGTCCCTGTCTGCGGAACCTGGATCTTGTTCAGCGTGGTCATCATCGGACACATCCCTTCGATGGAGTATTTGCTTGCGTTAGCAAATACTATCCCAAGTGCTTTGTCAAGCAACTACTCAGCTGAGGCAGAGCCGGGACGGGCCGGCGGATCAGTCCTCGAGCGCCGCGGCGATCTGTACGAGCGTCTGGGCGGCAGGGGCGACCCCGTCGGCCTCCACGTTGTCGAAGGCGCGCCGCCGGACGCTCCTGAGGTGGTCCGGCCAGGCCGACCGCAACTTCGCGGAACCCGGTGCGGTGAGTTTCGCGACGCTCCCGCGGCCGTCCACCTCGCTCGGCCGCTTGACCACCAGTCCGCGCGAGGCCAGGTCGTCGACCAATCGACTCATCCGACTGACGGACAGCCCGGCGACCGACGCGAGGTCGCTCATCCGCAGTTCGCGGTTCGGCGCCTCGGAGAGGTTCATGAGGGTCAGGTACTCATTCGCGGTCAGTCCCGTGGACCGAATCAGGTCGCGGTCGAGTACCCGAGGCAGGACGAGCGCGATCCGCATCAGGGCTCGCCAAAGGCGCTCCTCGTCGGGGGTGAGCGGGGCATCCTTCGGCACGACCAAGCAGCGTACTTGCTTTGTCACGCACATTCACGGCGTGCGCCGCCCGTTGGCCGTGAGCCAGAGTCCGAAGAAGACCAGCTGCAGCCAGAACTCGCCGAGCATCTGTCTTATCGCGGTGCGTAGCTCAACCGACCTTGTGACCGGTCATGCCTCTCCTCCTCGAGGTGTAGCCGGCTTCCGGCTGAGGATGGTCACGACGCCGGTCGAACCGTCCACCTTGCAGAGGTCACCCGATCTGATCAGCGCGGTACCGACGCCTGTGTTCATGACGCACGGGATGCCGAGTTCACGCGCGACGATGGCAGCGTGACTCAGGGCCCCACCGATGTCGACGACGAGTGCCGAGGCCAGAAACATGATCGAGGCCCAGCTCGGATCCGTAGCGGGGGCAAACAAGATCTCGCCCTCGACCACCTCCGCCGTCGTGGGATCTCGGACGACCCTCGCGATCCCCTCGACAATCCCGGGGCTCACCCCAACGCCAGTGAGACCATCGCCCTGCCCGCGCGTTGCGCTCGCCGGTGTGGGTACTGGGTTGCCCTGCCAGGACGCGGGGATGTGCAGACTTTCGTACTCCAGGTGTCGCGCACGACGCTCGCCGATCACACCCCTGACCGCATCGGAAGGGCGGCCCAGAATTTCCTCGACCGTGAGATAGAAGACGTCATCCGGCTCGGCGATCACCCCATTGCGGGCCAAGAGCGCTCCGGCCCGGCGACTTCCGCACCTGGCCACGTCCAGGGCCTGCAGGTAGGACGCCTTCGCAACCCCTCGCAACGGGATCATCCGCCGGCCCATCGCCAGGATCGCCCGCGTCGAGGCGCGCCGAGCCGGGGGTACGGCGGCAACTATCTGCCTTTCAAGTTCCTGGCGGTCCTGCTGCAGTTGGGCCCCCCGGAGTCGCGGGTCGTCAGCATCGTCGCGTGCCGCGTAGTCCCCCATCAGTCGAACCAGCGACGCGGGCTCCTCGCGCCAGACGCGCGAGGCGATCTCGCCCTCCCGGGCGCCGTGGAAACCGTGGCGCAGTAGGAGATCCTCCAGGGGCACCTCGCCTCGGGAGGCCCGCCAAAGTCCGGTGACGATCTCCGCCTCCGGGACTTCGCCGTACCCACCCGCAAGAGCGGTTACGTCGCCCAGGCCGAGCGACCGGACGAGGCGGTCGAGAACCTCGTAGAGCGGCTGGACGACGCAGAACAGCGTGGAGGCCTGCAATGTGATGTTGTCCTGGAACCGCCTCGCGCCGGCCGCCAACTGGGCCAAGGCTTGGTCCAGGTCCAATTCGGGGCCCTGGCGCACCTGGTCACGCCACCAGTGCTCGGTCTGGAGGGCCGCCGCGCGCAGGAGCCCGGGCATGCGCAAGAACGCCGACGGCATTCGGACCGCCACGACCGGATACCTCCGACGGGTCGGGGTGAAGGCCAGACCATCGGGGACGGCGCCGAACACCTGCGCGGCGATGGCAGCGCCCGAGGTGCCGGGGATCCGGTCTCCCATTCGTGCGAGGAATTCCACCTGGGCGGCGCCGCGGCCGTAGAACGCGCGCATGAACCGCTCGTCGTCAGCGGCGGGTAGCCGCGCCTCGGCCCGTGTGGCCGCGCCAACCCGATGAAACGCGGTGCGGGTGGCTTGCTCGGTCGCCGGGCCCCACAACGACCATCCCAAGGGCGTCAGAACTCCGGGAGCGGCCTCTCCGATGTTGGCGGTCGTCCAGTGCAGACCCGGTGCGCTGACTGAGTGGACCGGGTCAGAGGCCGACATCGTCCGCCCCTCCAGTGATAGCCGCTGCTATGAGTCATCGACTCTAGGATCGTTGACCCAACAGGTCAAGGGTTAGTCGATCGGCTGAAGCGGCCTTCCATCGATGGGCTAGATTCCCGTACCGGGCCACCTCTTGACGGCATCCGGCCTTGGGGCGGAACCTTGGATCATTGATAGCAGCAGCTATGAGCAGTGGCGGAGAAGGTGCAACGCATGACGTCGATCACGGATCCTCGCGGACCCTGGGGACCCCTCGCGGAACCGCTGCACACGTCCTTGCAGCTGGCCCCGGACTCCCTGCCGTGGCGGGAGAACTCCTTCTTCTGCTGCTTCGACCGCGAGCAGAGGTTCTACTGCACGGCGCACATCCAAGGGGGTCTCAACGCGCGAGGGATGTGGGCGCGCTGCAGCATCGTGCTCGACGGGCGGTGCTGGGAGGTGTTCGAGCCACTCGCGCCCATGGAGGTCTCGACCCCGGGGATCCATTTCGACCTTGCGGGGCGGATGGCGGTGAAGTCGCACGAGTTCGAGCTGGACATCAGCTTCCGGCCGATCCACGAGCCGGCTAGCTACTCGCAGGCCAACGTGTTGCCCGGGCTGAGCGACACCGAAGTCCTGCAGCATTTCCAACAAGGCGGAACCTTCGAGGGGACGGTCTCCGTGGGGTCCACCTCCCGCCGGATCGCAGGGCGTGCCCTACGCGACCGGACGTGGGGCTATCGCGAGGAGATCTCCACCTGGACCGCTTACTACGCGACGTTCCTCTGCTTCCCGAATTTCGATATGACGTTCATGAAAATCGCGGTACGCGATCGGGACGTGCCGGCCCACGGATTCCTCATCGGAGCACCGACCGCGACCATCATCGGCAGCACGGTGACCCGCCGCGACCCGTGGGGAGCCATCACCCAGGTCGAGCTCGACCTCGAGGGAGGTGATTCCCTCCGGCTGAGCCTCGGGCGACCGGAGGCTCGGATCTTCGTCCCGCTCAACGATCCCCAGGGGCCGGCGGCATTGACGGCCTACGACGACTTCATCGAGGTGCGCACCGGCGACGGTGCAGTCGGGTTCGGGATCATGGAGCAAGGCATTCTTCGGCAGCAGACCTGAGCCTGCCGCCGGCGACCATCGGCGCCTCTGAAAGAATTCCAGACGTGGCCCGAGCCTCGCTGAACTCGTCCGAGCCCCGGCGCAAGCGGGTGTTGCGGTCGACAGAGGAAGTCCGGGCACTCATCCTCGCCGCGGCCCGGAACTGCTTTGCAGAGTTGGGTTACGCCTCGACGACGACGCGCAAGGTGGCAGCTCGAGCGGGCGTCGTGGAGAACCTCATCTACCGGCACTTCGGCAGCAAGGCGGCCCTTTTCGAGGCGGCGGTGGTGCACCCTTTCCGGGCCGCCGTGGACGACTTCCTGGACCGCTGGCGCGGCAAGTCGCAATTGCCGCACACCGTGGACGTGGCCGCCCGGGATTTCATCGAGAGCATGTACGACCTGATCGAGGACCAGGTGGAGCTCGTCATCGCGCTGATGAGTCCACGGCCTGGCGCACCGACCGAGCTCCCGCTGCTTCCCATGCTGGAGGAGCTGGAGCGGGTCGGCGCATACGAGCTGGGACTGAACGGATTCACCGGCGTAGACCTGCAGGTCATCATCCGCTGCGAGTTCGGCATGGTGGTGTTCAACGCCGCGTTCAGCTCAGCGCTCTATCGGCCGGACGCGCGCCCGAGCCGCGAACGCATCATCGACGAGATGACCGCACTGCTCGTTCACGGCAGCGCGCACCGGCCCTGACACACGTTCGGAATCCGTAACGTGCGCAGACACGGTGGCTCAACTCCTCAGGGACGAGGCAACCAGAGCTTCTTCCATGGGTTGGTTGCTCGCCGGCGCGGCGGCTCGGGCGTTGACGACCCGAAGCATGGCCCAGGTGTTGACGCCCACCCAGAGACCGAAGTCCACCAGCGGAATCCAAAAGGGAAAGACGCCGTTCCAGGCGAAGGGCCCGGAATCGAACAGCCAGCACAAGGACGCGCCGGTGAAGCTCATCCCCATCAAGATGTTGAAGTAGCCCACACCCCGCGGGAAGGCCGGCCGCGGGCTGGTGTCGCTGAGCATGGCGGCGCCCATGGCCACGGCCAGGAGGACGGCGGGGCCCGCGGGGGCGATGAACAGCAACCAGCCAAGATCGTTGATCGCCTTGGTGATCTCGGGCGGCTCCCCCGTCCGGAACGCCGCATCGGCAAGGACCATCAGCGGAAAGAACAGGAAGAGGACGAGCATCGCACCGGTGAGCAGGACGGTCGTGGCGAGGGGCGACTCGTCGCCCTCGACGGTCTTGAGCTGGGTGTGCAGCACCGCAATCCAGGCGAACAAGAACGGGCTGCAGAAGATTGCGATGGTCAGACCGACGCGCAGCCGATCGTGGTCGGCGGCATAGCGCGCCGCGACCTGGGCGGCATTGTGCCCGGGCGAGATTGGGGGGACCAACCCCGCGACGAACCAGTACCCGATCGCGAACAGCAGCAGGGTGACCGGCCCCGCCCAGATGCAGGTCCGTTGCCAGCGGGCGTTCATCGCGCTGCTCCGACGGGAACGACCAGCGGCTCTTCGATGCGCGGCGCGGCCGCGCGCTCCTGGACGGCCAGCGCCCGATGCAGCAGGACGCAGAGCATCGTCAACCAGAGGAAGAAGAAGAAGAACGGGATCCAGAAGATGAACAAGCCGCTCCACGCGAACGGTCCGTGCTTGGCGAGGAACGCGACCCCACCGATCTCGAACATGAACGTGCACCAGATCGTGAACCAGCCGTAGAGGCGGGGGAACGGCGAGTCCGCCGCGTCCTCGCCGCGCAGGCACGAGACGGCGATAGGGACACCGAAGAAGATGTAGAACTGGACGGTCGTGAACAACGCCAGGTATGCGAGGTCGTGCATCAACACCGTGATCTCGGGCGAACGATCGGGCCGGTACGCGGCGACCCCGAAGAAGAGCGTGGGTAGGACCAGGAAGATCGACGTGAACGTGCCGCCGGTGAACATGAAGATCGACCACACCGGTCGACCGGGCTCGCGCCGGGCCGACTGGAGCGCGGTGACAACCGCGATCGGGATCATGAACGCGCCGGTGAACGAGGTGAGTACCGCACCGACGAGGATCCGGCCCTGGTGGTCGGAGTAGTACTCGGCAACCCGCGCGGCCGACCAGGACGGCGACGGTGGGGGCACGACCCCGATCAGGAACCCGAGCGAAACCACGTAGACCGCGGTGAATCCGATGCCCCACCAGAGCAGCACCTGCTGGCTGCGGGTGGATATCCAGCGCTCCAGGTTCGCCGTCTCCGTCATGCGGACAGTGCCCTTTCCCGGGAGGCCGCGACCATGGAGAGGGATTCGTAGCCGCTGGCGAACTCGACGAAGTCGGTGCGGTTCACGACGTGGTCCCAGCTTTCGAGGATTGACTCCGGCGTCATGGCTCGGTCGTAGAGGCCGGCGTTGGTGCCCTGGAAAGTGATTCCGATGCGTCCGCCACCGGCGTCGAAGGTGTAGCCGGAGACCGGGCACTGCTCGCTGGCGAGCACGGCGACGATCGGCGACACGAGCGAGGTCGGGAACTCCACCCGCAGCATCTCGGCCATCTCCGGCGAGACGAACTCGTTCGACATCGGCGTGGAAGCCATCGGGGCCAGCGCGTTGGCCTTGATCCCGAACTCCGCGCCGTCGAGGGCGACTGCGCGCATCATCCCGTAGACGCCGGCCTTGGCGATCGCGTACGTCACTGAGGAAGGGTTGCCGAGCAGGCCGTTGCCGGACGTGGTCACCACGATCCGCCCGTACTTGGCCTCCATCATGTACGGCCACACTTCGCGGGTCACGTAGAAGGTTCCGTCCAGCCCGGATCGACGGACCGCCTCGTACTCGTCGATCGACGCGTGGTCCAAGGTCGTGAACCTGCCCACCCCGGCATTGTTGATCAGGATCTGCACGCCGCCGAACTCGTCGGCGGCGCGGTGCACCAGCGAGGCCGCACCGGCCGGGGTGGAGATGTCGTCGTCGCTCGCCACTGCCTGGCCGCCGGCGCGGTTGATCGCATCCGCGACCTCGGCCGCTCCGGCGACGTCGTTGGCCACGACCTTTGCCCCACGTCCGGCGAGAAGTTCGGCGTGCGATCGCCCGAGTCCGCGCCCCGCGCCGGTGACGATCGCGACCTGTCCGGTGAAGTCGATTGTCATCGGAAACCCTTCAGTGCTCGGTCGCGGTCCGCCGGCGATCGGCAAGCACCGCCGGGGACACGGTTTGCGGAGCGGCTGCCTGATCGGACACGGCTCCCACCACCGCCGCGGACTGCTTGCCGCCGATCTTCGGACCGCACGAGAACACGCTCTTGTCCGCGGACGCCCAGACGCCCGCCGTGTAGACCAGCACGGCGCCGCACGGATTCGGCCCGTTGCCGCCTGCCCCCGGGGTGTAGGTCTGCGGCGGGATCAAGCCGCCCAACCCGTCGTTCTTGATCATGCTGAGCCCCTTGAGGAGCAGCGCCGTGGTGATCTGCTGGCTCTGCGCGGCAGGACCCAGCAGCTCCAGCGCCCGCTGGAAAAGCATCCCCTCGGCCCAGGCCTGCGCGGCCACGGCGTTGTACTTGAAGCCCGGCGCGTACTTGTCGAACGCACCCGCGAACGCCGCCTCCACGGAATTGTCCTGCTCCATGTAGGGGAATACCGGGGCACCGATCGAGATCTTGTACTTCTTGATCGCGGGGTTGTTCACGTCGAACACCGCGGCGATGCCCACCGTGTAGACGCTCGGGTGATAGTCGATCGAGTCGCAGGACTGGAGGAAGCGCGTGATCGACGAGCCTTCCATCCCGAGGAACAGGCTGTCCGCTCCGGCGTTCTTCGCGCCCTCGCACTGCGCGGTGAAGTCGGTCTGGGTCAGTGACATCGTCGCCTTGTAGACGACCTGCTGGCCCGCAGCCGTGGCGCTGAGAGGGCTGTTGCCGGACAGTGACTCACCGGCGTTCGAGCAGGCCGAGGCCTCGACGCAGTAGAAGATCGCGACCTTCTTACGACCTTCTTGCGCCTCGTGCTTGGCCGCGAGGTAGAACTGCGACTCGATCGCGGAGCCGACGTCGTAGAGGTACGGGTCGCTGGTCCATGCGTGAGCCGCGCCGTCACCGCCGACCGCCGGAACGCCGGTGCTCTTGGTCACCGACTGGATCCCGCTGACGCTGATCGGGCTGAACACGGCGACCAGGGCGATGGCCTTGTCGTCCTGGATCAGTGTGCGGGCGGCGGCAGCCGCCGAACTGGGATTGCTCTGGTCATCCAGGGAGCGCAACTGGACCGGGTGACACGCGACGCCACCGTGGTCGTTCATGTACTTGGCCCACAACGCCAGGGCGGGCCGGGCCTGCCCGATGCTGGCGCCGACCAGCCCGCTCCAGCTACCCACCTGACCGATGCTGATCGGGGGGCCGGGCTTCGCGCAGAGCACCGGCAGACCTTCCCCGCCCGCGGTCGCGGCCGGCACCGAAGCGCCCTTGTCCGAGGCGGTCGCCGCGACCTTGCCGGGGGCGGATGCCGGCTTCGCGGTCGCCGTGGTGGTGGATGCCACCGCCGGCACCTTGATTGCCTGCGTAGCCGCTGGGGCCACGGCGGTTCCTGCCGCCGCCGCGGCCGGAGCGGCCTCGGCGGTGCTCGCTGGATTGTCGGTGGCAACGGCAGTTCCCTGCGCCAATGCCGCTGGAACACGGGATCCGAGCCCGGCCTCGGCGGCGAGCACGGCATCCCGGCTGACCCGCGAGCCGCAGCCGCTGACTGCCACCAACGTGAGCGCGGTCAGGGCGACGCAGCCGCGGAGTTGGCCTCGGCGTCCGCTTCGGGGCATGGTGATTCCTTCCTCGGGCAAGTCAGCTACTGGCCGTGACGGACGTCCGCACGGCGGAGAGTGCGGCGATCCGATCGGGGGTCGTGCGCACGGTGCGATCGACGGAGCGCCGCCCGTCCTCGGCTACCACGGCTCGCGAGAGCCGGTCCCGAAGTGAGGTCTGCGACAGCAACGCGGCAGCCACCGCGAAGACGCCGAACCCGATCTGTTCGTAGAGCGCGAAGTCGCCGTTGCGGATGTAGCCCGGCAGCACGACGAACAGCAGGGGAGCCAGCACCGATGCGGTGACCGTCCGACGTCCGGACACCACGAGCACCGCGATGATCTGGATGGAGACCAGGTAGTTGAAGGAGTCGACGTTGATAGAGCCGAACAGCGAGGAGTAGAGCGCGCCGGCCAATCCGGCCAGGAAGGCCGAGATCGAGAACACGATCATCCGCGTCTGGTTGATGTTCGTACCGAGCGTCGACAGCGCCACCGGCGAGTCCGCCAAACCCCGCAGCAGGCGGCCGAGCCGAGACCTCTCGATCACGGCGACCAGGCCGAGCGCTGCGACCGCGATCGCGAGCAGCAGGTAGTAGAAGCCTCGCTCGGAGTCGAGGTTGAGAAAGTGCGGGCGGTGCGTCGCGAGGTCGGTGCCGACGCCGAACATGAAGCCGCGCTGGTAGAAGAAACCGGCGAGCAGCACCCCGAATCCCAACGTCGCCAGGCCCAGGTACAGACCGGACAGCCGGATCGCGGGCAACGAGACCAGCGCCCCGACGGGCACCGCGACCAGCGCGGCGACCAGGACCGCCAGCCCCCAGGGCAGACCGTGTCGGAGCATGTGGGCGAACGTGGTGGCCCCGACGGCGGCAAAACCCCATTGGCACAAGGAGATCTGCCCGGACGAGTAGACCAGCAGACCGAGGGAGGAGAAGAGGACCACCTGGCTGAGCGCGTTCGTCCACAGTGGTAGCCGGGAACCGACGATCAGCGGCAGCACCAGTGCCCCGACCAGGACCGCGGATCCTCCGGCGAAGCGGGTTCGGACGGGCAGCGAACTCGGCGGGACGGCCCGCGCCTTCACCAGCTTGCCGACCTCGACCAGGCGGCCCCGAGGCAGGCAGATCAGGATGACCAGCAGGACGAGGAACGGCATGTTGGTGTCCAGGCCCGCCAGGAACTGGTGGCCGGCGATCTGCTTGCTGGTCACCGCCTGCGCGAGCCCGACGACGATGCCCCCGACGTAGGCCAACGGAATGCTGCGGAACGCACCGATCGCGGCGGCGCCGAAGGCCTGGACGATCAGGAACGACAGCACGATCGCGTCGACCGCCTGTTGGGTCTCTGCGAACAGGACGCCCGACAGCGCGGCGAAGCACGTCCCGATCAGCCACGCGTAACGGCGCACGAGCGTCGGGGACTGCCCGGTCATGTCCAACAGCTGCGAATCGTCGACCACAGCCCGCATGGCCGTGCCGATCCGGGTGCAGCGGAACAGGACGGACAGGATCACCGCCGCGGCGCAGCCGACTCCGAAGACCGCCAGGTTGGCCTGCGAGATCCGGACGCCGCTCACCGTTGTCACCGGGTCGCGCGACAGGAAGTGTTCGAACGTGAGCAGTTGCGTGCCGAAGAGCAGGCCCAGCAGGCCGAGGGTGGCGACCAGCAGGCCCACCGTCGCGACGATGCGGTACACCGCCGGCACCCGGGCCAGGCCTTCGGCGAGGCGTTCCATGACCAGCCCGACCAGCACGCCGAAGACCAGCACCGAGACCACGAGGGCCAGCGGCCACGACATGCCGTGCCGCTGGCGAAGCTCGAGGAACAGGTACGCCGCGCCGGCGCCGATGGAGCCGTGCGCGAGGTTGAAGACGCCGGAGGTCTTGTAGGTCAGGACCAGGCCCATGGCGGACAGGCCGTAGATGGAGCCGACGGTGATTCCGATGATGAGGTAAGGAAGGAACTCACTCACGGTTCACACACCCCACAGGCCTGGAGTTGCCGACCGGCGATGTCGGCGATTCCCACGGCCCCGTACTTCTTGCCCGCGACAAGCCGACAACCGTTCCGATGGAAGCGCGTCATCCGGGGGCCGGCGACCAATTCGTCGGCGGCCGGCACGACGATCACCGGCAGGGACGGCCGGGCGAGCCCACGGACGACCTCGGCGCGCGCAGAGCTCACTGAGCGCAACCCCGACACCAGCCACCCGATGCAACCGACGGCCACGACGGCGGCCGCCAGGATCCCGACCACGATCCAGCCGGTCTGGGTGGACCACAAGGTGCTCCCGGACGCGCCGTACCAGGCGACGAAATTGATCGCGATCCCCAGGGCGACCCACCAGGCGACCCGGACGATGTCCGTCCGCAGCCAGGGCGAGTTGCCCAGGTGAGCGGACGCTCCCGCCCGATCGGCGAACCGGTGCCGGCTACGCCGTTGCGCCGCCAACCTCATCGAGCGCTCTGAACGCCGACGAGCATCGGACCGACGTGGTTGTTGTCCGGGTTGTCGTGTCGCAGGCTCTCGGTCAACACGTGACGCTCGGCTTCCTGCGCCAGCCGCAGGATCCGGAGCTCACGCCACTCGTCCCGAAGGTCCGCGGAGAGCCAAAGCGTCGCAGCAATCGTGATGTAGACCAGGCCGGCGATCCCGCACGAGATGACGTAGGGAAGCTGTTCGGCGACGTGCGGCGTCCCACTGATCCCGAGCCAGCCGACGATCAGCGTGATGACCGCCGCCGCAACGGCAACCACCGCGAGGACGCGGTCCCACTGCGCACGCACGAAAATCAGGATGTCCACGGGACTCGCACTCCTAGAAGTCGGACGGTGCCTGCGGCCAAGGACCCGATCAGGGCCACGCCCATCAGGGCGAGGTACACGTTCGAGGTGTCGCGCTTGTCGGCGACCGCTTCGTAGTGCTGAAGGTTCACCGCTGCCGGCGCCCGTGCCGTTGCTCCGGTCGAGTTCGCGGTCGCCGTTCGGACGAGGGTGTCGGTGTCCACCGGAAGGGCGCCGGACCCGAAGGCGTCAGTGGCTTGCGGAGCGGGCCGGTCCACGGCGGCAGGGCCGGGTGTCGTGTCGCCTGCGACCGAACCGATCCCGATCGGGCCTGACCCGGCGGTCGACGAATCGTGCGCCGCGGCGGCCGCGGTGATGTCCTTCAGGCTGGCGATCGACCGGCCGATGGTGAGCGAGACCTTGGTCGGCCCGTTGAACCCGGCGTTCCTGGGCGGCGCGGGCAGCGTGGTGGAGAACTGCAGCGCCGCCCCGAGCACCCCGACGGTCTTGCCGTTCTGGACGATCGGAACCGGCGCGGAGTAGGTCGCCTCGATGCCGATGCCCTTGAGCGCGCTGAGCACGGTCGAGGCCGGGACCGTCCACCTCTTGTCGCCGAACTGCGGCAGTGCCACGGTGAAATACCCGTTCTCGAACCCGATGTGCGGCGCGACCAAGGTCGTCCCGCCGAAGGGTGCCGGGATGGGAATTGCCGGGTACTGCTGCGCGGGAAGTTGCGGAGCGCCCGGGATGGGTACCGGGATCGGCACACTTCCCGGAGTGCCGGCCGGTACCTCCATCGAGAGACCGGGGACGAACAAGTCGCTGAACTGCAGTGTGGACAGCGTTTTGACGACCCCTGCACCGTCGGACGTGGCACTGGCCGAGGACCGGACACCTTGCAGCGAGAACACCCCGCCGACACGCGACAGGGTCGACTCGGTGGCGGCCGTCGCCGTGAGTCCACGTCCGGAGCCGGAGTTGTTGACGACCTGTGCCAAGGAGGAGGAACCGACGCCGTTGGGGTCGCCCACCACGCTGGTCGCCTCGGACTCGTCGGCCTGACTGTCCGCGCGCAGCGAGATGCCCGCGGTGCCGCCGGTCTGGGTCTCCGGGATCGAGGACGTGCTGACGATCAGGGGGTAGGCCGGCATCGGCACCCCGAACACTCCACCCACGAGTTTCGGCGAGGCGACCAGGGTGTCCCCCGGGTACGGGAACGAGGCGTAGGCCAACGAGCTGCCCAGCGGGTCGAGCGAGGCCTGGGCGACCGGGCCGGAGATCTCCGGCGTCGGTGCCACCGGAATCGAGTCGTTACCGAACTGAACCGACACACCGTTGGCAGCAGCCAGCGCCGTGAACGTGCTGAAGGAGTCGTCGGCCTTGGCCGAGCCCGTCAGGCCGAACAACGGCAGAGCTCCCAGCCCGGCGCCGACGCCGAGGTAGGCCCCAATGGTCGCCCACGATGTCCGTCGCCGGCGGCGTCTGTCCACCATCGAGCCTCCGCATCCAAGGCAATGAATCTGCGATATCGTATCTGTGATGAAGGATGTGTTCAAGGTCATGCTCAGGGCTTTTATCCGACCGGGGCCTCAGATACGATATCGCGGAAATGCCCACGAAGGCGGTGTGAGCCATGACCGAGTCCCCCGACGTCGGCCTGATAATCCGCGAGGTGTCGGTCCGTTTCGGAGGCCTGCTCGCGGTCGACAGGCTCAGCCTGCGTGCCCCGACCGGTGAGATCACCGGACTGATCGGACCCAACGGCGCGGGCAAGACGACTACCTTCAACGCCTGCACGGGCCTCGTCCGGCCAACCAGCGGGACCGTCCACCTGTTCGGCACCGATGTGACCCACGCGCCGCCGCAGGTCCGCGCCCAGCACGGGCTGGGCCGGACCTTCCAGCGCATGGAACTGTTCGACTCGCTGCTGGTCCGCGAGAACGTCGCACTCGGCAAGGAGGCCGGGCTCGCCGGATCGCGGCCCTGGCGCCACCTGCGGTGCAGCCGATCGAACGCGACGGCGGTACGCCGCGCGGCCCAGGCCGCGATGGACCGGTGCGGCATCGGAGACCTCGCCGGGCGGCGACCCGCGGACCTCTCCACCGGCCAACGACGTCTGGTCGAACTGGCCCGGTGCATCGCCGGTGGGTTCACCGTGATGCTGCTCGACGAACCCAGTTCCGGGCTGGACAAGGCGGAGACGGCCCAGTTCGGCCGCATCCTGCGTTCGCTGGTCGAGGAGGAGGGCGTGGCCATCCTCCTCGTCGAACACGACATGAGCCTGGTGCTCGGGATCTGCGACTTCATCCAGGTGCTCGACTTCGGCAAGCCGATTTTCGCCGGAACCCCGCAGGAGGTCGCCGGGAGCGAGATCGTGCGGGCCGCGTATCTCGGCAGCGAGGCGGACCTGGTGTCGGCCGGAGGAGGTCACTGATGTTCGCGCTCCACGACGTCTGTGCGGGCTACTCCGGCACCCGCGTGCTCCGCGACGTCAACCTCACCGTGCCCCCGGGCAGCGTTGTTGCACTGCTCGGCGCGAACGGCGCCGGCAAGACCACGCTGCTACGGGTGGCCTCCGGATTGCTCCGGCCGACGTCGGGCCGCGTCACCCTCGACGATCGGGAGGTCACCGCACTGCGCCCGTTCGAGTTGGTGACCGCGGGCGTCTGCCATGTGCCCGAGGGTCGCGGGGTCTTCCCGAACCTGACCGTGCGGGACAACTTGATCCTGCAATCGCCGCACGGGAAGGAGAAGGAGTCGATCGACCGGGCCGTCAGCGCCTTTCCCCGGCTGGGCGAGCGGCTTTCGCAGTTGGCCGGGACCATGAGCGGCGGCGAGCAGCAGATGCTCGCGCTGGCGCGGACCTACGTGCAGTCGCCCAAGGTCGCCCTGCTCGACGAGGTGTCGATGGGGCTGGCACCGAAGATCGTGGATGAGATCTTCGAATTCCTGAGCCTGCTGCGTGACCAGGGATCGAGTCTGTTGCTGGTCGAGCAGTACGTGACCCGGGCGCTGGCGATAGCCGATTACGTCTACCTGCTGCACCGCGGTGAGATCTCCTTCGCCGGCGAGCCCAGCGAGTTGGCGGACGAGGACGTCTTCGCGCAGTACGTCGGGGCCGACGTCGGTCACTGAGTGGTGCGAATCCGCGCCAGTTGTGCCTCCCGCTCCCGGAAGTAAGCCTCGGAGACCTGCGTGCCCAACGCGGTGAGCGGCATCGGCACGGCCGATGCGCGGGCGGCGACAACCGACTGCCACATGTCCTTGGACATGGTCGCGTAGATCTCCGGAGTGCCCGCCTGCGGATGATCGTCGAGCATGTCGTCGATCAGGCCCCACGTCTCGGTCACCCAGGACCGCCCGCTGGAGACGTTGATCGCCTCGAGCGCGGCCGCCTCGTCGATCCCCTGGGAGACCGCGAATCTCAGCGCCTCCAGGACGATCAGGTGATTCATGTGCAGCATCACGTTGTTGGCAAGCTTCAACGCCTCGCCGGCGCCCAGCCCGCCCACGTGGAATACATGCTTGGCGAAACAATCCACAACCGGGCGGACTCGCTCCAGAACCGCGCCGTCGCCGCCGACCAGCACGGTCAACGTGCCCGCGTCGGCAGCCGGACGCGACCCGCTCACCGGCGCGTCGAGGATCGCCGCCCCGGTACCGGCGATCGCGGCACCGAGTTCCCGCATCGTCGCAGGCGCGACGCTGCTGTGCACGAGAACGGTTTTGCCCTTGCAGAGATGCATTTCCATCTCACGCACGACCTGGCGCACCTGGGCATCATCCACGACACAGACGCCGATGACGTCGCTGCGCTCCGCGACCCGCGCACAGCTGTCGACGAACAACGCTCCCGCGTCCTCGAGCGCCGCCGCGGCAGCGGGCCGCGCGTCGTGGACCACCAGCGGCAGGCCCGCACGCGCGATACGTAACGCAATCCGGCCACCCATGTCGCCGAGACCGACGAACCCCACGCGTGTCGCTGACAATTCCCCACATCCCTCGGTCCGGCCTG
The DNA here is from genome assembly GCA_036269075.1 of Sporichthyaceae bacterium. Classification (NCBI taxonomy): domain Bacteria; kingdom Bacillati; phylum Actinomycetota; class Actinomycetes; order Sporichthyales; family Sporichthyaceae; species Sporichthyaceae bacterium. The sequence continues at coordinate 14,618 of DATASX010000129.1, read as the reverse complement.
TTCAGATACGATATATCTGTGTAGCCTTCGAGGCCAGGACCCACAGCGGCGTGAGGACAGCGATGACGACGACTGCCGAGTTGTACTACGACCCCTGGGATTCGGCCTGCCGAGAGGACCTGTTCGGCACGTACAGCCGGCTGCTCGCCGAGGCCCCGGTCTACCTGGGCCCGAACGGGATCTGGGCCGTCTCGAGCTACGACGGCGTGCAGTTCATCATGGGCCACCCGGAGCTGTTCTCGAACCGACCCAACCAGGACGAGACCATCGGTTTCCCGCCGAAACTCGACCTGGAGGCGCCCGGCGCCGCCGAACTGCTCGGCAGGTTGATGGACGTGGCGACGCAACTGCCGTTGGACTTCGACGAGTTGCTCACCGCCCGGGTCATCGTCGGCGCCGACGCCCCGATACACACCCGGCAGCGGAAGATCGTCAACCGCGGCTTCACCCCGCGTCGGGTCGCCGGGCTGCAGACCCGCATCGACGAGATCGTGGCCGAGTGCCTGACCGGCATCGAGAACCGGACCGAGTTCGATCTGCTGCACGAGCTGGCGATCCCGGTGCCCGTCGGGGTCATCGGGGACCTGCTCTCCGTCGAACGCTCACGGCACGCGGACGTGCGGCGCTGGACCGAGGTCCTGGCCACGCTGCCCACGAGCGAGAATCGCAGCGACCCGGAGAGCGTGTTCGCCCTGCTCGCCATGCTGCAGGAGTTCTCCGAGTACTTCGTGCCGATCGTCGAGTCGCGAAAGACGAACCCGCAGGACGATCTGATCAGTGACCTCGTCCGGGCCGTCGAGGACGACTGGATGACCGTCACCGAGACCGTGTTGTTCCTGCTCGTGATGATGTCGGCCGGCAACGAGACCACGACGAACCTCGTCTGCAGCACGGTCATCCAGCTGCTGAGCAACCCCGACCAGCTCGACCTCCTGCTGGCTACGCCGGACCTGCTGCCGCAGGCGATCGAGGAAGCGGTCCGGCACCAGTCGCCGTTCCAGTTCCTGTTCCGCGAGACCGTCACTGACGTCGAGGTGTGCGGGACGCTGATCCCGAAGGACGCGGTGATCGCGATCCTGGTCGGCGCGGCCAACCGCGACCCGGCGCATTTCCCCGACCCGGACGCCTTCGACATCACCCGCACGACGCCGCACCTCGGGTTCGGCAAGGGCGTGCATTTCTGTCTCGGCGCGCCACTGGCCCGTCTGGAGGCGCGGCGCACGCTCGGTGCGCTGCTCCCCCACCTCAAGCGCTTCCGGCTGGCCGAACCGCCCGAGGTCAGCGACAGCCTGCTCATCCACGGCTACCGCGACGTCCGGCTGATCGCCGACTGACCATGGCGCTACTTCGCTTCGACGGCCGCGTCGCCGTCATCACCGGCGCCGGCCGAGGTGTCGGCCGCGAGTACGCGCGCCTGCTCGGTAGTCGCGGAGCCGCCGTGGTCGTCAACGACCTCGGCGCGGCGAGTAACGGCGCGGGCTCGTCGGCAGAGCCTGCCGAACAGGTCGCGCGGGAGATCCTGGACGCCGGTGGGACCGCCGTCGCCGACACCCACAGTGTGGCCGAACAGCCCGGGGCGCAGGCCCTGATCTCCGCCGCTCTCGAGCAGTTCGGCCGCATCGACGTCCTCATTCACAATGCCGGGTTCGTCAACGGCACGTACGACGAGCTCGTCGCCGTCAATCTGTCCGCCGCGCACTGGCTCACCGAAGCCGTCTGGCCGACGATGCAGGAGCAGCGCTACGGGCGGATCCTGCTGACAACGTCGAGCTCGGGATTGTTCGGCTCGGGCCCGATGCAGTCCTACGGCGCCTCGAAGATGGGCGTGTTCGGCCTCGGCAAGTGCCTCGCCGTCCGCGGCAGGGCCTGCGACATCGCGGTCAACCTCATCTCGCCGTGCGCCTACACCCGGCTGGTCTCCGAGCTGACGCTCACCCCGCGAATGCAGTGGGTCGCGGACAACGCTCCGCCGGAGTTGGTTGCGCCCGCGGCCGCGTTCCTGGTCCACGAGAGTTGCCCGGTCAGCGGTCAGGCCTTCGCCGTGGGTGCGGGTCGGGTGGCCCGGATCTTCGTCGGCGAGACGACCGGCTACGTGAACCGCGACATGACTGTCGAGGACGTCGCCGCCCACCTGGGCGTGATCCTCGCCGAGGACGGCTACCACGTGCCCGCCGACATGGACGAGCTCCAGGACCTGTACATGAAGACCGCGAGCGTCTGACGGACCGTCAGTAACGAAGGAAAGGAACGGCCCAATGACCAGCGGGGTCACCGAGATCGATGCCGGCGTCGTCGAACAGGCGGCGCAATACCTGGCGGACCCGAGCACGCGGCGTAACCCGTACGCGTTCTACGACCTGGTCCGCGAGGTCGCACCCGTGCTGCAGACACCGAGCGGGGTCTGGCTGATCTCGGGCTACGCCGAAGCGGGCGAGATCCTGCGCACCGACGAGGTGCTGAGCCGCCGGGCGGCCGGCCTCAAGCACGCGATAGTGGACGATCCCGAGGCCAAGCTGATCTTCACCTCGCGGATGCTCTACAACGACCGGCCGGAGCACACCCGGCTCCGCCGGCTGGTGTCGTACGCATTCACCCGCGGCGGCGTCGCGGCCTGGGAGGAGCGCATCACCCGCGTCACCCACGCCAAACTCGACGAGCTCGTCCCCCGCGGACACATGGACCTGTCCGCGGACTTCTGCTACCCGATCGTCGAGCAGATCATCACCGAGTTGCTCGGGGTGCGGGCCGGCGACCTCCCGCTGTTCATCCGGTGGTCGACCGCGATGACCGAGCCGCCGCCCGGCGGCGACCGCGACTCCTACCGCGAGGCGGCGAACACCGCGACCCGCGAGATCACCGCCTACGTGCGCGAGCGGATCGCCGAAAGACGCGACGCACCGGGCGACGACATCCTCAGCAAGCTGATCGCCGCCGAGGACTCCGACGGTCGCCTCGCCGAGCACGAGGTGGTCGCGCTGACCATGGAGCTGATCTTCGCCGGCCACGAGACCACGTCCAACTTCGTGGCCAACGGCATGTTGTGTCTGCTCCACCGCCCCGACCAGCTGCGGATGTTGCAGGCCGACCGTTCCCTGTTGCCGTCGGCGATCAACGAGATGCTCCGCTTCGAGAGTCCGGCCCCGATGCCGATGCCACGCGTCGCGCTCGCCGACTTCGAGATCGGCGGTCAGTGGATCAGGGCCGGCGACACCATCGTGGTCCTGCTGGCCGCGGCGAACCGCGATCCGCAGGTGTTCACCGATCCGGACGTCTTCGACATCCGACGGACGCCGAACGACTACATCTCGTTCGGTTTCGGGGCGCACTACTGTCTCGGCCAGCAACTGGCCAGGCTCGAGTCCGGCGTGATGTTCACCGCCCTGCTTGATCGCCTCCCCGGCATGACGCTTGCCGGCAAGGCGATCTGGAGCGATCACCAATTCTTCCGTTCCCTCTCGAGTCTGCCGGTGGCGTGGTGAGCAGCATCTGGTCCGAGATGGTCGGCGCGGGCGTCGCCGAGCGGTACTACGACGCGGCCGGGGTCCGCACCCGCGTGCTGGAGGCCGGTTCGGGCACGCCGCTGATCCTGCTGCACGGGACCGGTGGCCACGCCGAGACCTACGCGCGCAACATCGGCCCACTGTCGCGGCACTTCCGCGTGTTGGCGATGGACATGGTCGGACACGGGTACAGCGGCCACGCGCCGGACGACTACACCATGGACCTGTTCTCCGACCACGTCGTCGGATTGCTCGACGCGATCGGGGCCGAACAGGCCTTTCTGTCCGGGGAATCACTCGGCGGCGGCGTCGCCTGCTGGACCGCGTTGAAGCATCCCGACCGCGTCCGCGCTCTCTCGCTGAACACCGGCATCCTCGCCCGGCCCGACGAGAAGGGCCTGAAGGATCTCGACGACATCGGCGCGCGGACGGCGAAACTCGGCGAGAACCTGAACACCGAGAGCATCCGGCGCCGCCTGGAATGGCTGGTGCTCGACCCGGCCTCGATGACCGACGAGATGGTCGCCATCCGGCTGAAGGTGTACTCCCAGCCGGGCATGGTCGACACGATGATCAAGGTCATGAACACGGTGCTGCAGATGAACCGGGCGGCCTTCGGGGACACCGACTACTACAGCCACACGCTGGCGAACATCAAGTGCCCGACGCTGGTGGTCTGGACCGATCACAACCCTGGCAAGAGCTACGACGCCGTCAAGCCCGCGATCGACGCGATCCCCGATCACGAGTTCCACCTGCTCCGCGATGCCGCGCACTGGCCGCAGTGGGAGAAGCCGGACGAGGTCAACCAACTGATGATCGAGTTCCTGACCCGGATGGAACGGCGGATCTGATCGGCGTCGCGGTCTACGGAGCCACCGGGCACTCCGGCCGCCAGGTGGCCCGCCGGCTCGTCGAGTTGGGCGGTCCGGTCGTGCTGGTGGGGCGAAACCGCGAGAAGCTCTCCGCGGTGCAGGCCGACCTCGACGGCGACGTCTCGATCCGCGTCGGGCCGCTCGACGATCCGACAGCCCTCCGGAGGGCATTCGACGGGTGTGCTGCCGTCGTGGCTTGCGCCGGGCCGTTCGCCCGCTACGGCGAGCCCGTCGTGCAGGCCGCGATCGATGCCCGGGTCCACTATCTCGACATCAGTGGGGAACAGGCCTACATCCGCCGCATCTTCGACCGGTACGGCCCCGCCGCCGAACAAGCTGGGATCGCGCTCATCCCAGCGGTCGGGATCGACAGCATTCCGGCCGAGATGCTGGCCCCGCTGGCCGCCGAGGGTCTGGGTTCCCTGCAGAGCCTGACCGTCGTGATCGACGTGCGCGGCGGACGAACCAACACAGGCTCGCTGCTCACCCTGCTCGACTGCGCCCACCGGCGCGAGGGTCTGCGCTTTGCCGACGGCGCTTTCCAGCCGGCACCCCGACAACTACGCGGTGGCCGGTGGGATCTCGAGAGCGGGGAACGCGTTTCGCTCATGCGTTTCGCCGGAGCCGAGACCGTCCTGCTCCCCCGCCACCTCGACACCGCCGGCGTCGAGGTCTTCTTCACGGCCGGATCGGCGCTGCCCGGCTGGGTCCCCGGCGTGGTCGGACTGGCCGCGATGCGGCTCGCCGAAGGTTTGGCCCGGACGCCCGCGTATCCACTGCTGCGCCCACTGATCGCCCGGCTGCCCGCGCCGCGTCAAGACATCGAACGAATCTCGGTCGAGGTCGAGGCCCGATCCGTTGACGGGAAGACCCGCCGGGCTTGCCTCACCGCGCCGGGCGCGTACTGGTTCACCTCGGTCGCCGCCGCGCGGGCCGCAGCCTGGGCGGCAGCCCCCGGGTTCGACCGGAGCGGGCCGCTGACGCCGGCTCAGGCGTTCCCGCCGATCGTCTTCCTCGATGGTCTGGTTGGCCTTGGCGCCGCTTACCGAGTCGGCCCTCTCGACGCCCCGCCCAGCTGACTGCGCGCTTCCACATCCCCGTGCTCATCCGGAGGGTGCGGAACGGCGGATCTGGTTAGCCCCCGTCGACTCCTGAGCAACATCGTGAAGCCCGGGGCGCAACGCGCCGTTCCGGGCGTCGCTGCTGTCACTGAAGTGTTCCTCTCCCTTCGATATGTGTGGGATCTACTCGTCCAAGGCCGTGAGGCGCCGGCACAGCGCGCTGAGCTGATTCGCCGGGCCTGCGCGGTTGGCGTAAGTCCGCGAGATCGGCGGACGTGGTGGTCGTCATCGTGACCCTCCGTCAGATCCATGCCTTCGCGGTTCGCCGGGCGAATTCGACGAAACTGGTCGGCGGCGCTCCGGTGATCTTCTCCACGTTGTCGTTGGGCCGGGAGCCCATCCCGGAGGCGATGGTCCGCGTCAACATCCGCAGCATCTCCGCGTACTCGGCAGGCACCCCGGTCGCCACAGCGCCCTGGATCCACAACTCGGGGTCGATGTCGTTGTGCCGCACCGCTTTGCCGGTGACGCTCGCGATCACCGCGGCGGCCTGGCTCATTGTCATCGCCTCGGATCCGGTGAGCGCGTACGCGGCACCGGCATGAGCATCCGGGTCGGCCAGGGTCTCTGCGGCTACCTCGGCGATGTCCTCGGCGTCGATGAACGCCTCGGCGCCGTCGGCCGTGGGCACCGTGATCACGTCGTCGACGGGCTTGAGGAAAGTCTCGCTGAAATTCTGCATGAACCACGCCGGACGCAAGATGCAGTGGGTGATCAGACCGCGACCACCGAGATCCAACTCGACGGCCCGCAGCGCGATCTGCGGCGGAACCTGCTCGATGCCGTATGCGCTCAAGTAGGTGACGTGCCGCACGCCGCCGGCCTGCGCGAGGTCGAGGAAGGTCGCGACCTGATCGGCGAAATCCATTCGCATGACCGGCGCAACCAGGTAGAGGCGATCGATCCCGCGCAAGGCAGGCGGATGGGTCGTGGCAGCGTCCCAGTCGAAGACGACATCGGCGCCGTTGCGTGCCGCGGTGCGAACGTCAAGACCCCGCTTCGCGAGTTTCCCGGCGACCCGGGATCCGGTCTTCCCTGTGCCCGCAAGCACGAGGGTGACCGAAGGTGCCTGCATCATGTTGGGATCCTCCAGGTGGAGCCGACGATCACGTCTGCATCGAGCAATCGATCGATCTCCTCCGCCGCGAGGCCCAACTCCGAGAGCACGTCGGCGGTGTCGGCTCCGAGACGGGGCGCCGGTCGGAGACCAGCGGTCGGGTCCAGCGGGACCGGGCCGCGCACATGGCGGTAGGAACCACCGCCGTCCACCTCGCTGGTGACGACCAGCGAGCGGGCATCGAGCACCGGATCGGTGAGCGCCTCCGCGAGGTTGTTCACGCTTTCGCAGGGGACACCTACCGCCTCGAACGTCGCGACCCAGTGCGCAGAGGGCTCGGCGCTGAGCAGGCTGCCCAGCCGATCCAGGAGCACCTCGCGGTCCGCCAACCGTCCTGAGTTGGTCGCGTAGCCGGGATCGGCCAGCGCCCGGTCGTCGAGTGCGCCGACCAGGCGAGCCCACATCGGGTCGTTGCCGACGAAGATCGCGACGTGTCCGTCCTTGGTGGCGAAGGTCTGCGCGGGGACGATCGAGGGGTGCGCCCCGTTGGGCTGACGAGCCGTCACATGGTCGGAGTTCAGGGTCCACGCAGCGAGGTAGCTGAGCATGGAGACCTGGACGTCGTAGAGCGCGAGGTCGACGTGTCGGCCGACGCCGGTGCGGTTCCGCTCCACGACGGCCGCCACCACGGCGAGCGCCGCGGCCAGTCCGCCGCTGTGATCGACGTAGGAGATGCCTGCCTTTCCCGGTGGGCCGTCCGGCTCACCGGTCAGGCTCATCACCCCGGCCCGGGCCTGGATCGTGTAGTCGTAGGCCGGGCGGGCCGCTTCCTCCCCGGTCTCGCCGAACCCGGTGAGCGAGCAGGTGATGATCGCCGGGTTGACCGCCGCGAGCGACGCATGGTCGAGCCCGAGCTTGGCCATCACGCCGGGTTTGTAGTTGTCCACAACGATGTCGGCGTGGCACACCAGGTCGAGCACCAGCGCACGGCCCGCCGCAGCGGCCAGCCGGACGCCCAGGGACCGCTTCCCCCAGTTCAGCGACATGAAGTAGACCGAGTCCTCGCCGCGGAACACCGGGCCGACCCGGCGGGCCTCGTCCGGGTGGTCCGGGTCCTCGACCTTGATGACGTCGGCCCCGAGGTCGGCGAGGGCCAGCGTGGCGTAAGGGCCGGCCAGGAAGTGGCACAGGTCGAGGACCACAAGACCGCGCAGCGGGCCCGCGGTCATGCCGCGCCGAGCACGACGACGGCCAGCACAGCTTCGTCCGGTCCCGGGTTGTGCCAGGCGTGAACCGTTCCGGTCTGGACGAACGCGTCGCCGGGCAGCAGATCGTTGGAGCTGCCGTCCTCCAGGATCAGCCGCAGGTGGCCGGCCAGCACGATCCCCAGGTCCAGGGTCGGCGTCGCGTGCATCCGCGCCGGCGCGGCCGGATCGTCGGCCGGGACCGTCAGCAGCCAGTACCGCAACCCGCCGAAGGATTCCTGGGCCCACAGCTCGGTCAGCAGCCGACCGGTCGGCAATTCCGTGGACTCGACGATCCGGTCGTCGACCGCCGCTGATCGACCATCGGCGTCGAGACCGGTGCGCAGGACCCGGCCGACCTTCACGGAGTCACCGGGGGATACACCGCGAAAGCCTTGTTCGAGTTGAACACGTGAGTCTCGACCAGGCTCGACCAGGTCGGGGTGACACCCAACTCCCCCATCGCGCCGGCCAGGCAGAACCAGTTCAGCACCTCCTGCTGCCCGGCGTGCTCGACGTCGGCCAGCGTGCACGCCCGCCACGTCGCGGTGTCCCCCGCGACCAGCGCCTCGTAGAGCCGCCGGTCCGCTGCGATGTCGGGGTACAGGCGGTAGGTGTGGTCGGTGAGGAACGCGTGCGACCAACTCGAGGACGCGAGCAGGGCAACCCGCCACGGGGAGGCCAGCGCGGCCCGCGCCACCGCGGCGCCCACGTCCACGCAGCGCCGCGGACTCGGCGAGGGCGGGTCGAACGGCTTGGCCCGGTCGGCGAATCGACTGCGACCGCCGTGGAAGGAGATCACGCGCCGGCCATAGCAGTTGATCGCCATCGGTAGCACCGGATAGCTCAGCCCGGTCCGGTCGTAGTCGAGCAGCAGCAGCGCGTTGAGGAACGAGTGCGGCAGGCTCGGGTGGTGCAGGGGTTGGTAGGCGTAGGCCATGTCGATGTCGTCGGCGAGCAGGGCCTCGGCGAACCAGCGCCCGGCCTCCGGTGCGCCTCGCACCTTGAATTCCGTCTCGGCCGGCTCGTCCCACACGTTCTGGTAGGGCACCGTGGCCCAGGGCGTCGCGGTGACGTCGCCGTAGCCGAGGAGAGCGAACGGCGGGATGACGTCCTCGCGGAAGTTCTCGTACTGGTCGTCGCCCCAGATCAGGACGACGTCGGGGCTGAACTCGTCGAGCGCGGCCCGCACCTCGCGGAACCCGTCGAGACACTGCGCCCGGTGCGCAGCGGCCGAGCTGTGGCCGCGATCGGTGCCGTACTCCGCGCGCATCGGCTCGGGCCACGCTGCCGGGTCGCGTAGCTGCGCAGGCATGTCGGGGTCCTGCAGCGTCCAGTCCAGGACCCAACTCATCTTGTCGTCCTGGCCCATCAGGGGCGGATAGTGCGTGACGCCCAGACCCAGTACCTCAGCCATTTCCGCCCCTCAGGCCGCACGAGTGGCGGCCAGCTCGGCCGCGATCTGGATGATCTGGTCCTCCTGGCCGCCGACGAGTTTGCGGCGGCCGCACTCCATGAGGATGTCTGCGCCGGAGACGTCATAGCGCTCGGCGGCGCGGTACGCGTGCCGCAGGAAGCTGGAGTACACCCCGGCGTAGCCCATGATCAGGGCGAGGCGGTCCAGCAGACACTCGCCGTCCATCACCGGGCGGACGACGTCCTCGGCGGCGTCGATCAGCTTGAGTACGTCGAGGCCGGTGCGGATCCCGACTCGTTCGCACACCGCCGCCAGCGCTTCGCAGCTGGTGTTCCCGGCGCCCGCACCGAAGCGCCGCGTCGATCCGTCGATCTGCACCGCGCCCGCCCGGATCGCGAGCACGCTGTTTCCCATCGAGAGCGAGAGGTTCTCGTGGCCGTGGAACCCGACCTGCGCGTCGCTGCCGAGTTCGGCCACCACTGCCGCCACGCGATCGGAGACGTCCTCGAGGATCATCGCGCCGGCCGAGTCCACGACGTACACGCATTGGCACCCGGCCTCAGCCATGATGCGCGCTTGCTTCGCCAGGTCCTCCGGCGCTGACGTGTGAGCCATCATCAGGAAACCGACGGTCTCCAGGCCGATGTCCCGTGCCAGCCCGAAGTGCTGGACAGAGATGTCCGCCTCGGTGCAGTGGGTCGCGATCCGGATGATCGAGACACCGAGGTCCGCGGCGGCGGTGATGTCGTCCTTGGTCCCGAGGCCGGGCAGCATGAGCGCGGCGATGCGCGCCGATTTCGCGGTCTCCACGGCGACGCGGATCAGCTCCCGCTCTGGAGTCGCGGAGAACCCGTAGTTGAAGGAGGAACCGCCGAGGCCGTCGCCGTGGGTGACCTCGATCACCGGCATCCCGGCGGCATCCAGCGCACCGACGATCGATCGCACCGCCTCGGCGGTGAACTGGTGGCGTTTGGCGTGCGAACCGTCGCGCAGGCTCGTGTCCGTGACGCGGATGTCCAGGGTGTCGGAGTAGGTCATCTGAGGGCTCCTGCGGCGCGGTGGCGCATGATCTGCGCTCCGACCTGGGTCGCGGCGGCGGTCATGATGTCGAGGTTTCCGGCGTACGGCGGGAGGTGGTGTCCGGCGCCCTCGACCTCGAGGAAGATCGCGACCCGGTGCCGTTGCGCTCCGCCGGCCCCGGTCACGACGTCGAACTGAGGCTCCGTCAGAAGTCGGTATCCCGGCACGTAGGTCGCGACGTCACCGACCATTTCAGTGATCGAGGCGGCGATCTTGGCCTGGTCGGCGTCCGCCGGGATCTCGCAGTAGATCGTGTCGCGCATGATCAACGGTGGTTCGGCCGGATTGAGGATGATGATCGCCTTGCCGACCGTGGCGCCGCCGAGGACCTCGACGGCACGAGAGGTGGTGCGGGTGAACTCGTCGATGTTCGCTCGGGTGCCGGGGCCGGCCGAACGGGACGCGACGGTGGCGACGATCTCGGCGTAGGGCACGTCCACGACCCGGGAAACCGCTGCCACCATGGGGATTGTGGCTTGTCCGCCGCAGGTCACCATGTTCACGTTCATCGCGTCGAGGTGCTCGTCGAGGTTCACCGCTGGGATGACGTACGGGCCGATGGCCGCGGGGGTGAGGTCGATCGCCGGGATGCCGGCCGCCAGATAGCGCGGGGCGTTCGCGACGTGCACGTAGGACGAGGTCGCCTCGAAAATGATGTCCGGGCGGTCGGGCTGGGCCAGCAACCAGTCGACGCCGGCGTGGCTGGCCTCCACCCCCGCCTCGCGAGCCTTCGCCAACCCCTCGGAGGCGGGGTCGACTCCGACCATCCACCGGGGGTGCACGTCGGAGTTGTTCAGCAGTTTGTACATGAGATCGGTGCCGATGTTGCCGGATCCGACGATTGCCGCTCTCGCGACCATCTGACCACCCTTCAGATTCAGTGAAAGACGACCACGCCGCGGCCCGGCAGTCGGCCCACGTCGGCCAGCGCGGTACCGATCTCGGCCAACTTGTAACGGCGGGTGATGAGGGCATCCAGCGGGAGGCGCCCCTGCATGAAAAGGTCGAGCGCGGCCGGGATGTCGACGTGCGGGCGGATCGAGCCGTTGGTGGTTCCGGTCAGCCGCTTCTGGGACAGCAGCGTGAACAACGGAACGGTCGCCACGGCGGTCGGGTCGAGCAGGCCGATGGCGACCGCCTCGCCCCCGGGCCGCAGCGCCGCCACCGCCAGGTTGATGGTGTCGGCGGTGCCCACCACGTCGAAGGCGTGGTCGACGCCGCGGCCGGTGAGGGCCATGACCTGGGCGAGCACGTCGGTGGACTCGTCGACCACGATCGGGTTCGTCACACCCAGCGAGGCGGCCAGATCGCAAGCCTGCGCGCTGCGATCGACGCCGATGATCGTCGAGGCACCGGCGAGCTTGGCCGTCATCGCCACCGCGAGCCCGACCCCGCCGACGCCGATGACCAGCACGGTGGCCCCGGGCTGCACCTGCGCGCGGCGCACCACCGCGCCGTAGCCGGTGCTGAAACCGCACGCGAGCAGCGCGGCGGCCTCCAGCGGCGCGTCCTCGCGGACCCGCACCGCACACTGCTCGCTGACCAGGGCGAACTCGGCGAAGGACGCCTGGAACAGGAAGGTGTGCAGGGTCTCGGCGCCCTTGGACAGCGGAGTCGTGCCGTCGCTCAACCGGCCCGCGTACTGGTGCGGAGCGCTGGTCTCGCACAGCCCGTAGGCCCCCGACTGGCACTGGAAGCACAACCCGCAGCCGTCCGTGATCGACAGGACGACGTGGTCGCCCACCGCGACGTTGCGCACCGCCGAGCCCACCGCCTCCACCACGCCGGCGCCCTCGTGCCCGAGTACCAGGGGCATGGGGAACGGGACGAGCTGGTTGAGCGCGGTCACGTCCGAGTGGCAGACCCCGGCGGCGGCCATACGCACCAGAACCTGCCGAGGCCCGGGCGCCGGGACGTCGATCTCCTCGACGTTCACCTTGCCGGCCTCGCGCACGACTGCGGCCTTCATCATCGTTCTCCTCTGCATCGTGATCAGACGCGGACCAGCACGCGTTCCGGGGCCGGAAGAATCGAGTTGTCCCGCCACGGGATCCGGGCGGGATCCTCGACCAGTTCCATGCCGGGAAGAGCCCGGACCAACGCGTGCAGTCCCGCCTTCATCTCGAGCCGAGCGAGCGTGGAACCCAGGCAGAAGTGGTTTCCGAATCCGAACGTCAGGTGCCGCGCGGCCTCGCGGCCGAAGTCGATCCGGTCCGGATCGTCGAACACCTCGGGGTCGCGGTTGGCCGCGGCGAGCATCGACACCACGGCCTGCGCGCGCTCGATCGGCTGACCACCGAGGATCACGTCCTGCTTCGCCCAGCGCCAGCGTTGCCGCTGGACCGGCGTCGACCAGCGCAGGAGCTCCTCGATCGCGCAGTCCCACAGCGCATCGCCGGCGGTGCCGAGTTCCACCCACCGGTCGCGTTGCTCCATCAGGCCGATCACGGACTTCGCGACGGCGTTCGAGGTGGTCTCGTGGCCCGCGACTCCAAGTTCGGTCGCGATCGCGATGACGTCGAACTCCTGCATGGGCTGACCCTGGTCGTCAGCAGCCGCGACCATCATGCCCAGCATGTCGTCGGTGGGATTCCGGCGCTGTTCGGCCACCGCCGCGGAGAAGTACTCGGCCATCCCGGCGATTGCCGCCGCGCCGGCCGCCGCGGCGCTCGGATCGCCGGCGCGATCCACCGCATGGGCGATGTCGGCGGCCCAGCCCTGGAACAGCTTCCAGTCCTCCTCCGCCACCCCGAGGGCATCGCCGATCACGGCCATCGGCAGCGGGAAGGAGACGTCGGCGATGACGTCTATCTGCCCGTCCCCACGTGCCAACGCGTCGGCCAGCAGGGCGGCGGTGATGCTCTCGATCCGCGGCCGTAGCGCCGCGACTCGCTTCGGGGTGAAGGTCTTGGCCAGGATGGCCCGCAGCCGACGGTGGTCCGGCGGGTCCATCCCGCCGAGCCAGCGCTGGAAGATGTAGGCGACCGGCGCGAATGCCGGCGGCACGTGCGAGGCCATCCCGACTGTCGCCGGATCGTTCGCGAAGTTGTCGCCGTCGGACAGCAGCGCGCAGTTGTCCTCGTGGCGGAACAGGAACCACGAACCCGGCAGGTCGGCCATGGACGACAGGCCCCAGTGGACCGGATCGAGCGCCCGGTAGCGAGCGTAGGTCGGGTACGGATCCTTCACCAGTGCCGGGTCGGCGGGGTTGAACCGCGGCAGGGTGGTCGCAATCGGCGGGGCCTGGGTCATCGGAATCATCCGTTCGCGGCGGCGCGATAGGGCTGCTCGAGGCCCTGGGTGGCGAGCGTGGTGAACGGGAGCGCGAGGTCCTGTTCCGCCGCGGCGGCGAGGGCGAGGGTGAGGTCCTTCCGGGTCAACTTGGCCACACCTTCCAGGCCACCGGGGTAACCGGTGACCGTCGCGCCGATGGCCGACCAGTTGCGGGTGACCCAGCTGTCACCGGATCCCGCGCAGAGGACGTCGAGCATCGCCTGGCGGCGCAGCCCGCCACCCTCGGCCAGCCGCAACGCCTCGTGCACCGCGTGCAGGGTGACCGCCAGCACCGCGTTGTTCGCGATCTTCGCCAGTTGCCCGGCCCCCACCCCGCCGAGGTGGAAGATCTCCCGGCTCATCGCCTCCAGCGCCGGCCGGCACGTGTCCAGCGCCGGCTCGCTCCCACCGACCAGGATCGAGAGCGTCCCGGCGACCGCTCCGTGCGGCCCGCCGGTGATCGGGGCGTCCAGCAGCAGCAGGCCGTGCGCAGCCGCCTCGGCCTCGAGACGCAGGCACGCACCCGGTCCGACCGTGCTGTGCACCACGACGACCGTGCCGGGCCACGCGTTCGCGAACACCCCGTCGCCGCCGAGCAGGACAGCGTCGAGCTGTGGCTCGTCCACGACCGCGACGAGGACGACGTCGCACGCCGCCGCCAGCGCCGCGAGCGACGCCGCCGGCTTCGCCCCGAGTGCCACCAGCCGATCCATCGGTTCGGACCGGACGTCGATCACCGTGAGCGGCTGACCGGACCGGGCGACGTTGGCCGCCATCGGCTCGCCCATGGTGCCCAGGCCGACGAAGCCGACCGACCGACGCGGGAAACTCACGATATCCGACCTCCTTGAGATCTAAGATATCGTATCTGTCAATTCGTCATTCGGGAACGCTGCTGGAGAACGACGAGGGCCTAGCCTCGAAATTGCAGGTCGGCGGGTGTTGGGCGGCGGGTGAGACACGGAAGTGCCTGTCCGGCAAGGGAAGATCGGGATTCCTGAGGTCCTGATGTTCCCTGGCGGAAGGCACTCCGTAGGTGAAGGTTATCCCG
>DATASX010000128.1 GCA_036269075.1 Sporichthyaceae bacterium | reverse complement strand
TCAGGGCGCCCGCTGGGCTGCTCCCCGAGCCGGGCGACGGCGAGCGCATAGACGCCGACCCGGTGCGCTGCCTCGATCCGGAGACCTCGGCGCTGATGGTCGCCGAGATCGACGCCTGCCACAAGGAGGGCGACACCATGGGCGGGGTCGTCGAGGTGCTGGCCTACGGCCTGCCCCCCGGCCTCGGCAGCCACGTGCACTGGGACCGCAAGCTGGACGCCAGGCTGGCCGCCGCCCTGATGAGCATTCAGGCGATCAAGGGCGTGGAGCTCGGCGACGGCTTCGAGCTCGCCCGCACCCGCGGCTCGCTCGCGCAGGACGAGATCCTGCCGGGACGCCCCGGCGTGCGCCGGCGCACCGGCAAGTCCGGCGGCACCGAAGGGGGCATGTCCACCGGTGAGACGCTCAGGGTGCGCGCGGCCATGAAGCCGATCTCCACCATCCCGCGCGCCCTCGCCACGGTCGACGTCGCCACCGGCGAGGAGTCGGTCGCCCACCATCAGCGCTCTGACGTGTGCGCGGTGCCGGCGGCCGGGGTGGTGGCCGAGGCGATGGTGGCCATGGTGCTGGCCGACGCCGTGCTGGAGAAGTTCGGCGGCGACAGCGTCGCCGAGACTGCCCGCAACATCGCGGCCTACCGCGCCTCGCTGGCCGACCGCGGTCTGGGCTGGACTCCGTGAGTCCGCGCGTCGTGCTGATCGGGGCGCCCGGTGCGGGCAAGACCACGGTCGGACGGTCGTTGGCGCACCGGCTCGGGGTCGGGTTCCGCGACACCGACAGCGACATCGCCACGAAGGCCGGCAAGCCGGTCTCGCAGATCTTCGTCGACGACGGCGAACCGGCGTTCCGCGAACTCGAGGTCGCCGCGGTCGCCGATGCCCTGCGCGACCACGACGGCGTGCTGGCCCTGGGTGGCGGGGCGGTGCTCACGCCGGCCACGCAGCAGGCGCTGCGGGGCCACCGGGTCGTGTATCTGGAGGTGACCCTGTCAACCGCGGCTCGCCGGGTCGGCCTGAACCGCGACCGGCCGCTGCTGCTGCACAACCCGCGCGCCACGCTCAAGGCGCTGCTGGACGACCGCCGCCCGGTCTACCGGTCCGTGGCCAAGGTCGTCATCTCGGCCGACGGCCGCGTCAGCGACGTCGTGACCGAGGTGCTGGCGGCTCTGGGCGAGGGCGGCGCACCGGCGCCGGAAGGGGCCCCGGCATGAGCGGCGGTGAACCGACCCGGCTCCACGTCGCCGGCCCGGCGCCCTACGACGTGCTGGTGGGCTCCGGGTTGGCCGCGGAACTCCCGCTCCTGCTGGGATCTGACGTCGAGTCAGTCGCGGTGATCTGCCCGCAGCCGCTGCGCGCCCTGGGCAACGCGATCCGGGAGCACCTGGACCGGTCCGACTACCAGGCACTGATCATCGAGATCCCGGACTCCGAGGCGGCCAAGACCGCCGAGGTCGCCGCGCACTGTTGGTCCGCGCTCGGGCAGGCCGGATTCACCCGCAGCGACGCGGTCGTCGGAGTCGGCGGCGGCTCCACCACGGACCTGGCCGGGTTCGTGGCCGCCACCTGGCTGCGTGGCGTCAAGCTGGTCAACGTCCCCACCACGCTGCTCGGCATGGTCGATGCCGCCGTCGGCGGCAAGACCGGGATCAACACCGGCGCCGGCAAGAACCTCGTCGGCTCGTTCCACCCGCCCGCCGGGGTGCTGTGCGACCTGGCAGTGCTGCGCACGCTGCCCGCCGCGGAATGGGTCAGCGGCCTGGCCGAGGTCATCAAGGCCGGCTTCATCGCCGACCCGGAGATCCTCGAGCGGGTCGAGAGCGCGCCGGACGAGGCCGCCGCGGCGGAGGGCCGCTACACCCGCGAGCTGATCACCCGCTCGATCCAGGTGAAGGCAGACGTGGTCTCCGTCGACCTCAAGGAGACCGGCGCCGCCGGCAGCATCGGTCGGGAGATGCTCAACTACGGCCACACCCTCGGCCACGCGATCGAGCGGCTGGAGGATTACCGCTGGCGGCACGGCCCGGCGATCTCCATCGGGATGGTCTTCGTCGCCGAGTTGGCCGCACTGCAGGGCCGGATCCCGAGCGAGCTGGTGGAGCGGCACCGCAAGGTGCTCGAGGCTGTCGGCCTGCCGGTGCGTTACCGGGCCGACCGGTGGGGGGAGCTGCGGTCAGCGATGAACCTGGACAAGAAGTCGCGGGGCTCCAAACTTCGCCTGGTGGTGCTGGACGGCGTGGGCCGACCGGTGATCACGGCCGAACCCGACGAGGCCATGCTCACCGAGGCGTTCCGGCGGGTGAGTGCATGAAGGTCCTGGTGCTGAACGGTCCGAACCTGGGCCGACTGGGCTCCCGCGAGCCCGACGTGTACGGGGCCACGAGCTTCGCCGACCTGGCCGAGATCTGCCGGAAGGCCGGCGTCGAGCTGGGCCTGAACGTCGAGGTGCGGCAGACCGACGACGAGGCCGAACTGGTCGGCTGGCTGCACGCGGCGGCGGACGAAGCCATCCCGGTCGTGCTGAACCCGGCTGCGTTCACCCATTACTCCTACGCGCTGCGCGACGCCTGCGCCCAGCTGCGCGCCCCGCTGATCGAGGTGCACATCTCCAACCCGGCCAAACGCGAGGAGTTCCGGCACAACTCGGTGGTCGCCGGGGTTGCGACCGGGACGATCGCCGGCTTCGGCGTCGAGTCCTACCTGCTGGCCCTGCGGGCGCTCACGACGATCTGACGCAACGTCAGCTCAACGCGTCGGTCAACCTTGTGCCGAGCCCGGCTCCGCCCTCTACTCTGAGGAACATGCCGGACCAGCACGGGGCGCGTCGGCAACGGGTGCGCGACGCGTTCGTCGCGGCCGACCAGGACGCGGCCCTGATCACCGATCTGGTCAACGTCCGATACCTCACCGGGTTCACCGGCTCGGCCGGCGCGCTGCTGATCACCGCGGACCGGGCGGTGTTGGGCACCGACAGCCGGTACCGCGCGCAGGCCGCGGCCCAGGCCCCCGACGTCGAACTTCTCGTCGACCGGGCGCCGACCTGGGCGCTGCTGCTCGAGGCCGAGCGAATCGGGGTGCGGCGGCTGGGGTTCGAGGCGCATCACGTCACCGTCGCGGCGCACGCGGAGTTCCGCGCGCAGGCTCCGGCGGTCGAGCCGGTCGCGCTGGGGCACCTGGTCGAGGCGCTGCGGATCGTGAAGGACGAGGGGGAGTTGGCCGCGCTGCGCCACGCGGCGGCGATCGCCGACAGCGCATTGGCCGAGGTGCTCGAGGGGCTGGTGCTGGGCCGCACCGAGCGCCACCTGGCCCGGGAGCTGGAACGCCGCATGCTGGACAAGGGCGCGGAGGCTGCGGCGTTCCCGTCGATCGTCGCCTCGGGTGCGAACTCCGCGATCCCGCACCACCGGCCGACCGACCGGCGCATCGCCTTCGGCGACCTGCTGAAGATCGACTTCGGGGCGCGGTTCGACGGCTACCACTCGGACATGACCCGGACCTTCGTGGTCGGGTCGAATCCGACGGACTGGCAGGTGGAGATCCACGACCTGGTGTTCGCCGCGCAACGGGCCGGCCGCGAGGCGTTGGTTCCGGGGGCCGACGTGGTCCGCGTCGATGCCGCCGCCCGCGACGTCATCGCCGCAGCCGGTCACGCCGAGCACTTCGGCCACGGCCTCGGCCACGGCGTCGGCCTGCAGATCCATGAGGCCCCGCTGCTCGCGGCGGCCTCCCACGGGACTCTGGAAGCAGGGACACCGTTGACCGTCGAGCCCGGCGTTTACCTCGACGGGCTCGGCGGCGTGCGGATCGAGGACACCCTGGTCGTGACCGACGACGGCCCGGAACTGCTCACGCTGACCACGAAAGAACTGCTGGTTCTGGACTGAACCGGCCTCAGCAGGACCGGTGCAGCGCCAGCTGCACGGCGAGCACTGCCACCGCCCCGACGGCGCCGATCACGACCAGGGCCGGCAGGGCCCAGCGGATCGGGCCGTGCACCTGGGCGGCGGGCAGCGGAGTGGCGATCGCCGGCCGTTGGCGTCGGGCCACCGCAGCCAGCCGAGACACCGCCAGCACCGGCAGCAGGACGGCGAATCCGAAGCCGCCGAGCACTGCCAGTCGTGGGCTGTTGACGTGCGCGAGCCCCAGCAACCAGTGCTCGAGCAGCAGGACCGAGGCGATCAGGCCCGCCGTCCGCCGGAGCTGCTCCCGCCAGCGTCGACCACGCCGCGGTCGCCGAGCGGTGGCGCTGGGCCGGGCCTCCCGACGGACGGCGTACCAGATCGCGCCGCTGACCAGGGCGAGCACCACCAGGTCGAGCGCGAGACCGAACAGCCAGTCCGGTCCGCCGGCGTCTCGGCACTCGTGCACGATCCTCCCCGGTCGGGTCGAGAACCGGCCCGAGCAGTCGCGAGGCGAGCCCTGTGCAGGCTGCACGTTATCCTCGTCGCCGCCCGACATTTCACCACCGATGCTGGAGAGTCCCGACAGTGGCTACGACGAACGATCTGAAGAACGGCCTCGTGCTCAACATCGAGGGCCAGCTGTGGTCGGTGGTGGAGTTCCAGCACGTCAAGCCCGGCAAGGGCCCCGCGTTCGTGCGCACCAAGCTGAAGAACGTGCTGTCCGGCAAGGTCGTCGACAAGACCTTCAACGCCGGGCTCAAGGTTGAGACCGCGAGCGTCGACCGCCGCGAGATGCAGTACCTGTACAAGGACGGCGAGGACTTCGTGTTCATGGACACGGACTCCTTCGAGCAGCTGCCCGTTCCGCCGGCGACCGTCGGCGACTCGGCGAAGTACATGCTGGAGAACCAGCTGGCGACCGTCGCCGTGCACGAGGGCGCCCCCTTGTACGTGGAGTTGCCGCCGTCGGTCGAGCTGCTGATCAGCTACACCGAGCCGGGCCTGGTGGGCGACCGGTCCACCAGCGGGACCAAGCCCGCGACGCTGGAGACCGGTGCCTCGATCCAGGTGCCGCTGTTCATCGTGACCGGCGAGAAGGTCAAGGTGGACACCCGATCGGGGGAGTACACCGGCCGGGTGAACTGACGGCAAGATCGACCGCTTGCGCAAGTAAGGGTTCCTTGGATCACCGGGCGATTGCCTCCGGTCGGTCAATCCGGTCAATCCGGACCGATAAGGTTCCGGCGTCCTTAGCCAAGTTGACAGAAGGGTTTCTCCTGCCATGAAGGCTGTGAAGTTGCTGCTGGTCCCGACGCTGCTCGCGGGCCTCGCCCTTGGCCCGGCCGGCGCCGCGTTCGCCGAGACTGCTCCGGGCGGCCCGTCCGCGCCGAGCGCCGGTGCCACGGCGACCCCGAAGCCGAAGGCCCCCATGTCGGGTGCGGCGTCCGCCGCATCGGCTGCCAAGCCGAAGCCGACCAAGAGCCCGGCCGCCGAGCCGACCAAGCCGCCGAAGATGGGCGTCACCACCGCGGCCAAGCCGACTCCGAAGCCGACCAAGCCGCCGAAGATGGACCTGACCACCGCGGCCAAGCCGACTCCGAAGCCGACGAAGGCCCCCGCGGCCGCAGCGCCTGCGAAGCAGGAGCCGAAAGCCAAGAGCTAGCGTTGTCGCTGCCGCACCGGGGACGCGCGAACTCGTCGCGGCCCCGGAGCGGCAGCTGCGCAAGTTGTTCGAACCCAGGCGGAAGGTCGAGGAATGAGTGCCCGGGGGAAGGCTCGTAAGCGAGCCGTCGACATCCTCTTCGAGGCAGACGTCCGCGGCACCGATGCCACGGCGACCCTCGCCGCGCGAGTTGCCGCCGAGGACCCGCCGGTACGGGAGTACACCGTCGCCCTCGTCGAGGGCGTGACGGCCAACCGGGTCCGCATCGACGACCTGCTGGCCACCCACTCCCACGAGTGGACGTTGGACCGCATGCCCGCGGTCGACCGGAACGTGCTGCGAGTGGGCGTCTACGAGATGCTGTTCGTGCCGGACGTACCCGACGCCGTCGCGATCAGCGAAGCCGTCGAGCTGGTGACCGAGCTGTCCACGGACCGCTCACCGGCCTTCGTCAACGGATTGCTGGCCCGCATTCTCACGCTCAAGCCGACGCTGTCGGCCTGAGCCGCGCGCTGCGGCGCGTCACTCGGCCTGGTTCGACCCGCCGTTGAGCACGCCCCACCGGATCAAGTCCTCGGTCAGGCCGCTGGGCGCCTTGTCGTAGATCACGGCCAGCGCCCGCAGGTCCTCCTGGCGGATCGAGAGCACCTTGCCGTTGTAGTCGCCGCGCTGCGACTGGATCGTCGCGGCGTAGCGCAGCAGTGGGCCCGCGGCCTCGACGGGGGCCTCGGCAAGGCGCTCGAGGTCGAGGACCAGGCGCGGCGGGGCCTCGGCAGCTCCGCTCGGGGCGCCGCCCGGCAGCAGCTCGGCCACCGGGACGCCGTAGAACCCGGCCAACTCGGAGAGCTTCTGGACGGTCACCGCGCGGTCGCCGCGCTCGTAGGAGCCGACCACCACTGCCTTCCACCGCCCCCGCGACTTCTCCTCCACGCCGTGCAGGGACAGGCCCTGCTGGGTGCGGATGGCCCGCAGTCGGGCGCCGAGGGACTTGGCGTACTCACTGGGCAACTGGTTCTCCGAGGTCACGCTGTGTGCGGGTTCACAACCGCTTCTCACTACCTGGTGTGAAGTTACGCAGAGTTAGCATCCGCGTCAACCGGTGATCTCCCCGGGCTTGGTGAGGTGCGACGGCGCGCCGGTATACGCCTGTTAGAGTGATTGCGAAGAGTTTCCCTTTAAGACCCGTCCGGAGAGGCGGGGAAGGGGTACATCTGCCATGTCAGCACAGCCAGGCCCACGTGGCCAACTCGCCTCGGGCCGTCAGGTCCTGGAGGCCTCCGACATCCGTCGTGCGCTCACGCGCATCGCCCACGAGATCGTCGAACGCAACAAGGGCGCCAACGACATCGTGCTGTTCGGCGTGCCGACCCGCGGGGTCCCGCTGGCCAAGCGCCTCGCCGCCCGGATCGCCGAGGTCGAGGGCACCGAGATCCCGGTCGGCTCTCTCGACATCACCATGTACCGCGACGACCTGCGGCTGCGCCCGACCCGTTCGCTGGAGCGCACCGAGGTCCCGGCCCGGGGGGTCGACGGGGCGGTCGTGGTGCTCGTGGACGACGTGCTGTTCTCCGGCCGCACGATCCGTGCGGCGCTCGACGCGCTGAACGATCTCGGCCGCCCCCGCCTGGTGCAGTTGGCGGTGCTGGTCGACCGCGGGCACCGCGAACTGCCGATCCGCGCCGACTACGTCGGCAAGAACCTGCCGACCTCGCTGTCGGAGAACGTGCACGTGCAGATCCTCGAGACCGACGGCGTAGATGCCGTCGTGCTCTCCTCGCCGGAGGTGAGTTCGTGAAACGCCACCTGCTGTCGGCCGGCGACCTCGACCGCGACGGCGCGCTTCTGGTGCTCGACACCGCCGCCGAACTGGCGCGCCTGGCCGACCGGCCGATCAAGAAGCTGCCGACGCTGCGCGGGCGCACCGTGGTGAACCTGTTCTACGAGGACTCCACCCGGACCCGGACCTCGTTCGAACTTGCCGCGAAGCGCTTGAGCGCCGACGTCATCAACTTCGCCGCCAAGGGCTCGTCGGTGTCGAAGGGGGAGAGCCTCAAGGACACCGCGCTGACTCTGGAGGCGATGGGTGCCGACGCGGTAGTCGTGCGCCACTTCAACTCCGGCGCCCCGCATCGGCTGGCCACGGCCGGCTGGATCCGTGGCGCGGTGATCAATGCCGGCGACGGCACCCACGAGCACCCCACCCAGGCCCTGCTCGACGCCTACACGATGCGCGAGCGGCTCGGCGGCTTCGACGGCCGGCGGGTCTGCATCGTCGGGGACGTGCTGCACAGCCGGGTGGCCCGCTCCAACGTGCTGCTGCTGCACACGCTCGGTGCCGAGGTGACCCTGGTCGCCCCGCCTACCCTGTTGCCGGTGGGCGTGGGTGCCTGGCCGTGCGCGATCTCCTACGACCTCGACGCCGAACTGCCCAAGTGCGACGCGGTGATGATGCTGCGGGTGCAACGCGAGCGCATGAACGCCGCGTTCTTCCCCAGCGCGCGTGAGTACAGCCGGCGCTACGGCCTTGACGTCAACCGGATGAATCTGCTGCCGGAGCACGCCATCGTGATGCACCCGGGCCCGATGAACCGGGGCATGGAGATCACCGCGGCGGTCGCCGACTCGCCGCGCTCCACGATCGTCGAGCAGGTGACCAACGGCGTGAGCGTACGCATGGCGGTGCTCTACCTGCTGCTGTCCGGCAGCGAGCCCGCCATCGGCAGAGCCGAACAGAAAGATCAGGACAGCGGCCGCGACGAATCTGAGGCAGCGTCACTTATCGCTGACGACAGGGAAGGTGCATGAGCGAGTCGTTCACGATCCGGGGTGTGCGTCCACTCGGCGGTGACCCGACCGATCTGCTGGTCGCCGACGGTCGAGTCGTCGAGATCGGCCTCGGCGTCTCGGCGGCCGGTTCCCACGTGATCGACGCCGATGGCCTGATCGCACTGCCGGGCCTGGTCGACCTGCACACCCACCTGCGGGAGCCGGGCCGGGAGGACGCCGAGACCGTCGAGTCCGGCACGCAGGCGGCCGCGCTCGGCGGGTTCACCGCGGTGCATGCGATGGCGAACACCTCGCCGGTCGCCGACACCGCCGGGGTGGTCGAGCAGGTCTGGCGCCTCGGTCTGCAGTACGGCCACGCCGATGTCCGTCCGGTGGGCGCGGTGACCGCCGGACTGGCCGGGCAGCAACTGTCCGAACTGTGGGCGATGGCGCAGTGCCCGGCCGCGGTGCGGGTCTTCTCCGACGACGGGCACTGCGTGTCCGACGCGCTGCTGATGCGCCGCGCCCTGGAGTACGTCAAGGCGTTCGACGGGGTCGTTGCTCAGCATGCCCAGGAGCCACGGCTGACCGAGGGCGCCCAGATGAACGAAGGCGAGTGCTCGGCAGTGTTGGGGCTTGCCGGGTGGCCCGCGGTCGCCGAGGAGGCGATCATCGCCCGCGACTGCCTGCTGGCCGGGCACGTCGGCTCGCGACTGCACGTCTGCCACGTCTCGACCGCCGGATCGGTGGAGCTGATCCGCACGGCCAAGGCCAAGGGCTGGGACGTCACCGCGGAAGTGACGCCCCATCACCTGCTGCTGACCGACGACCTGGTCACCTCCTACGACCCGATCTACAAGGTCAACCCGCCGCTGCGCACGGCCGCGGACGTCGAGGCGCTGCGGGCCGGCCTGGCCGACGGGACGATAGACGCCGTCGCCACCGACCACGCTCCGCACGCGGATGAGGACAAGGACTGCGAGTGGGGCGCGGCGGCCATGGGCATGCTCGGCCTGCAGACCGCGCTGTCGATCGTGCAGCAGGTCATGGTCGACACGGGATTGCTCGACTGGGCCGGGGTTGCCGATCGGCTGTCGGTGCGTCCGGCGCGCATCGGCCGGGTCGACGGGCACGGCCGCGGGATCGCCGTCGACGCCCCGGCCAACCTCACGCTCCACGATCCGAGCACCACCTGGACCGTGGACCGCGACGCCCTGGCCTCGCGCAGTCGCAACACCCCGTACCGCGGTCGGACCCTGCCGGGCACCGTGTACGCCACATTCCTGAGGGGCAAGCCGACAGTGCTGGACGGGAAGCTCGTATGAGGTACGGCAAGCGACCTGCACTGCTGGTGCTCGAGGACGGCCGGACCTTCCACGGTGCGGCCTACGGCCACGTCGGGGAGACGTTCGGCGAGGCGGTGTTCTCCACCGGCATGACCGGCTACCAGGAGACGCTGACCGACCCGTCGTACCACCGGCAGGTCGTGGTGATGACCGCGCCGCACATCGGCAACACCGGGGTGAACGACGAGGACCCGGAGTCCCGCCGGATCTGGGTCGCCGGGTACGTGGTCCGCGACCCGGCTCGGGTGCCGTCGAACTGGCGGTCCGTCAGATCGCTCGAGGACGACCTGGACGCCAACGGGGTGGTGGGGATCAGCGGCATCGACACCCGCTCGCTGACTCGGCACCTGCGCGATGCCGGCGCGATGCGCGTCGGGGTGTCCAGCGTCGAGGACGACGCGAACGCCTTGCTGGCCCGGGTTCTCCAGTCGCCCGACATGCTCGGGGCCGACCTGGCCAAGGAGGTGAGCACCGCCCAGCCCTACGTGGTCCCGGCGATCGGCGAGAAGCGGTACACCGTCGTGGCCGTCGACCTCGGCATCAAGGCGATGACCCCGCACCGCATGGCGCAACGGGGGATCGAGGTCCACGTGGTCCCGGCCACCGCGACCGCCGCCGACGTGCTCGCCCGCGACCCCGACGGAGTCTTCCTGTCCAACGGCCCGGGCGACCCGGGCGTGGCCGACTACGCGGTCGACCTGGCCCGCGGGGTGCTGGATGCCCGGGTGCCGCTGTTCGGCATCTGCTTCGGCAACCAGATCCTCGGCCGGGCACTGGGTTTCGGCACCTACAAGCTGCGCTTCGGGCACCGCGGCATCAACCAGCCGGTGCTGGACCGCACCACCGGCAAGGTCGAGATCACCGCGCACAACCACGGCTTCGCGGTCGACGCCCCGCGCGAGGGCGCAACCGAGACGCCGTACGGCCGTGCCGAGGTCTCGCACGTCTGCCTCAACGACGACGTCGTCGAGGGCGTGCGCTGCCTGGACGTCCCGGCCTTCTCGGTCCAGTACCACCCGGAGGCGGCGGCCGGCCCGCACGACGCCGGGTATCTGTTCGACCGGTTCGCGGATCTGATGGCAGGTCAGAAGTTGGAGCACGCGCATGCCTAAGCGGGGCGACATCTCGTCGGTCCTGGTCATCGGGTCCGGGCCGATCGTCATCGGTCAGGCCTGCGAGTTCGACTACTCGGGCACCCAGGCCTGCCGCGTGCTGCTCTCGGAGGGGATTCGAGTCAGCCTGATCAACTCCAACCCGGCCACGATCATGACCGACCCGGAGTTCGCCGACGCCACCTACGTCGAGCCGATCACCCCGGAAATGGTCCGCGCGGTCATCGCCAAGGAGCGGCCGCAGGCCCTGCTGGCGACCCTGGGCGGGCAGACCGCGTTGAACGCCGCGATGGCCCTGCACGCCGACGGGACGCTGGAGGAGTTCGGCGTCGAGCTGATCGGTGCCAACGTCGCCGCGATCGAGGCCGGGGAGAACCGCGAGAAGTTCAAGGACATCGTCGCGCGGATCGGCGCCGAGTCCGCGCGGTCGACGATCTGCCACTCGATGGACGACTGCCTCAAGGCCGTCGCGGACCT
This sequence comes from Sporichthyaceae bacterium, assembly GCA_036269075.1. Taxonomy (NCBI): domain Bacteria; kingdom Bacillati; phylum Actinomycetota; class Actinomycetes; order Sporichthyales; family Sporichthyaceae; species Sporichthyaceae bacterium. The sequence continues at coordinate 14,693 of DATASX010000128.1, read as the reverse complement.
CGGCTACCCGGTGGTCGTCCGCCCGTCGTTCACCATGGGCGGCGCCGGTTCCGGCATGGCCTACGACGAAACCGACCTGCGCCGCATCGCCGGCTCCGGCCTGGCCGCCTCCCCGACCACCGAGGTGCTTCTGGAGGAGTCGATCCTCGGCTGGAAGGAGTACGAGCTCGAGCTGATGCGCGACCGCAACGACAACGTGGTCGTGATCTGCTCGATCGAGAACCTCGACCCGATGGGAGTGCACACCGGCGACTCGATCACCGTCGCGCCCGCGCTGACCCTGACCGACCGCGAGTACCAGCGCATGCGCGACGTCGCGATCGAGGTGATCCGCGCGGTCGGCGTCGACACCGGCGGCTGCAACATCCAGTTCGCCGTCGAACCCTCGACCGGCCGCCTGATAGTGATCGAGATGAACCCGCGGGTGTCGCGGTCCTCGGCCCTGGCGTCGAAGGCGACCGGCTTCCCGATCGCGAAGATCGCCGCCCGGTTGGCGATCGGCTACACCCTCGACGAGATCCGCAACGACATCACGCAGGTGACCCCGGCCAGCTTCGAGCCGACGCTGGACTACGTCGTGGTCAAGGTGCCACGGTTCGCGTTCGAGAAGTTCCCGCAGGCCGACCCCAGACTCACCACGCACATGAAGAGCGTCGGCGAGGCGATGGCGATCGGCCGCAACTTCACCGAGGCGCTGCAGAAAGCCCTGCGCTCCTTGGAGAAACGCGATGCGACCCTGTCCTGGGCCGGCGAGCCGGGCGACAAGGCCCTGCTGCTCGACAAGATCTCGACGGCCTACGACGGGCGGCTGCGCGACGTGGTCGGCGCGCTGCGGGCCGGTGCGACCCCGGAGGAGGTCCACGACGCGACGAAGATCGACCCCTGGTTCGTCGACCAGTTGTTGCTGCTGCACGAGGTCGCCGGCGAGTTGGGCGCGGCAGAGCAGCTCGACCCGGACCTGTTGCGATTGGCCAAGCGGCACGGCTTCGCCGACTCCCAGATAGCCGAGATCCGGAAGATGCCGGAGGCCGTCGTCCGCGGGGTGCGGCACGCGCTGGGCATCCGGCCGGTGTTCAAGACCGTTGACACCTGTGCCGGTGAGTTCGAGGCGCACACGCCGTACCACTACTCGTCCTACGACAGCGAGACGGAAGTGAGGCCGGGTCAGAAACCGAAGGTGATCATCCTCGGGTCCGGGCCGAACCGCATCGGGCAGGGCGTGGAGTTCGACTACTCATGCGTGCACGCCAGCTTCGCGCTGCGCGAGGCCGGCTTCGAGACCGTGATGATCAACTGCAACCCGGAGACGGTCTCCACCGACTACGACACCTCCGACCGGCTGTACTTCGAGCCGCTGACGTTGGAGGACGTGCTCGAGGTCGTGCACGCGGAAGCTGCCGCCGGCGAGATCGTCGGCGTGGTCGTGCAACTCGGTGGCCAGACCCCGCTGGGCCTGGCGCGGGCGCTGAAGGAGGCCGGGGTCACGATCGTGGGCACCTCGCCGGAGGCGATCCACCTGGCCGAGGACCGCGGGGCCTTCGGTCGGGTGCTGGCCTCCGAAGGACTCACCGCCCCGAAGTGGGGGACCGCGTTCTCGTTCAGCGAGGCCAAAGAGATCGCCGACGAGGTCGGCTACCCGGTGCTGGTGCGCCCGTCCTACGTCCTCGGCGGCCGGGGGATGGAGATCGTGTACAGCGAGCAGATGCTCGCCGACTACATCTCCCGGGCCACCGAGATCTCCGCGGACCGCCCGGTGCTGGTCGACCGGTTCCTCGACGACGCCGTCGAGATCGACGTCGACGCGCTCTACGACGGCACCGAGTTGTTCCTCGGTGGGGTCATGGAGCACATCGAGGAGGCCGGGATCCACTCCGGCGACTCGGCGTGCGTCCTGCCCCCGATCACCCTGGGGAACAAGGACATCGAGCGGATCCGCGAGGCCACGGAGTCGATCGCCCGGGGCGTCGGGGTGCGTGGGCTGATCAACGTGCAGTACGCGATCGCCGCCGACGTGCTCTACGTGCTCGAGGCCAACCCGCGCGCCTCGCGCACCGTGCCGTTCGTCTCGAAGGCGACGGCGACCCCGCTGGCGAAGGCAGCGGCCCGGGTGATGCTCGGGGCGACGATCCCGCAGTTGCGGGTCGAGGGCCTGCTTCCGCCGCGCGGCGACTGCGCCGACCTGCCGTTCGACGCGCCGGTAGCGGTCAAGGAAGCGGTGATGCCGTTCAACCGGTTCCGGACGGCCTCCGGCGAGCATGTCGACACGATTCTCGGCCCGGAGATGCGTTCGACCGGCGAGGTCATGGGCATCGACTCGAGTTTCGGCTCGGCGTTCGCCAAGTCGCAGGCCGGTGCCTACGGGTCGCTGCCGAGCAAGGGCGCGGCGTTCGTCTCGGTGGCCAACCGCGACAAGCGGGCCATGATCTTCCCGGTGAAACGCCTGCACGACCTGGGTTTCGAGATCCTCGCGACCGGTGGCACTGCCGATGTCCTGCGCCGCAACGGGGTCCCGGCCACCGTGGTCCGCAAGGGCCACCACGGCCCCGGGCCGGCCACCGAGGCCTGGCCCGAGGGCGAACCGACGATCGTGACGCGCATTCAGAACGGCGAGATCGCGATCATCGTGAACACGCCGTTCGGGGTGGGTTCCCGGGTCGACGGGTGGGACATCCGCACCGCCGCGGTCGGCTCGAACACCCTGTGCGTCACCACCGTCCCCGGCCTGGCGGCCGCGGTGCAGGGCATCGAATCGCTGCTGCGCGGCGAAATCGGGGTCCGCTCGCTGCAGGAGTACGCCGCCGCGTTGAACGCCTCCCGGGCGCGATGACGGTGTTGAGCGCCGGTTACGAGCGCCTCGCGCGACGGGTGCTGTTCGCCACCGGGTCCGGCGACCCGGAGGCGGCGCACGCCCGGGTGCTGCATACCCTCGAGCGGGCCTGCGGTACCCCTGGGCTCCGGGCGGCGCTGAGCCACGTCCCGCGGGCCCAGGCCCCGGTCGAGGCGTTCGGGTTGACCTTCCCGAACCCGGTCGGGCTGGCGGCCGGGATGGACAAGGACGCCGTCGCGATCCCGGCCTGGGCGGCGCTGGGGTTCGGGTTCGTCGAGGTGGGCACCGTCACCTGGCACGCGCAGGCCGGCAACCCGCGGCCGCGGCTGTACCGGCTGACGTCCTCCGAGGCGATCATCAACCGGATGGGCTTCAACAACTCCGGCGCCGAGGCGATGGCCGGGCGACTGGAGGAACTCGGCCGGGGTCCGATCCCGGTCGGGATCAGCCTGGGCAAGTCGAAGATCACCCCGGTCGCCGACGCCACCGCCGACTACCTGGCCTCGTTGAAGCTCTTGCTGCCCTACGCCGACTACGTGGCTGTCAATGTGAGCTCGCCGAACACCCCGGGGCTGCGCTCGTTGCAGGACCGCGACGCCCTGGACGAGTTGCTCGGCGAACTGCGCGGCTACACCGTCGCGGCCGCAGGCCCGGGCGGCGCGAAGCCCCTCTTGGTGAAGATCGCGCCGGACCTGACCGACGCCGCACTCGGCGAGGTCCTCGAGGTCTGCTCGGCCCGCGGGGTCGCCGGGATCATCGCGACCAACACGACGATCGCTCGCGACGGCCTGGACGACGCGGATGTCACCCGCGCCGAGCAGGCCGGTGGCTTGTCCGGGCGCCCGCTGCGCGACCGGGCGCTGGAAGTGGTCCGTCTGGTGACCGCGGAGTCCGGCGGCGCGCTACCGGTCGTCGGGGTAGGCGGGATCACCTGTCCCGACGACGCGATGCGGATGCTCGACGCCGGCGCCGTGCTGGTGCAGATCTACACGGGCTTGGTCTACCACGGCCCCGGCCTGGTGCGCGGCATCGCGAAAGCCGCCGCCAACCGCTGAGCAATTCCGATCATCGATGATCGCAGCGTTGTTCTCTCATACGCGGGGCGTCACGAAACCCGGACGAACCGGGCGCCAAATGACTCCTCAATCATCGATGATCGGGCTGTGCGTCCACGACTACCGGGGTGGCCCCGGTGGCTGAGGCGAGTTGGTCGGTGATCGCGGCCCGGTCGCCGACCGCGACGATGCGCCACGCGGACAGGTCGAGCAGATGTCCCAGCGCGGCCGAGACCGCGTCGACTGTGACGGCCTCGACGCGGTCGGTAAGGCCCGCGTAGAAGTCCTCGGGCAGGCCGAGGGCGAACAGGTCCGCGGCGGTCTCGGCGGCCTTGGCTGAGGTCTGGAACAGCGCCGGCATCCCGCCGATGATCGCGTCCTTGCCGCGCCGCAGTTCGTCGGCGGTCACCGGCTCGTCGCGGATGCGCTGAACCTCCTTGGTGATCTCCTGGATCGACTCCCCGGTGTGCGCGGTCTCGACCGACCCGGAGATGTCGAACCAGCCGACCCCGCGAGTGGCGGCCAACGTGGAGAACAATCCGTAGGTCCAGCCGTGGTCCTGACGCAGGTTCAGATCCAGTCGGCTCGACAACCCGAGCGAACCGAGGACCTTGTTGCCGACCAGGGTGGCCTCGTAGCTCGGGTCGGTGCGGGCCATTCCCGGCTGGCCGATCTCCAACGCCGTCTGGGTCGCCCCCGGGACGTCCTTCACGACGACGTGATCCGGCGACGGCGTACCCGGTCCGGGCACCGGCGGCACCGGTGCGCCGGCCTGCCACGAGCCGAAGGTCCGCTGGGCCAGGCCTTGGGCGGTCGCCTGGGTCAGATCGCCGGCGAGCACCAGCGCGCTGGTGGTCGGTGTCCAGGCCGCCCCGGCGAACCGTTGCAACTCGGCGTGGTCGATCGCGTCCAGTCCGGCGGCCGTACCGGTCGACAGATGCCCGTACGGATGATCGGACCCGAGAACCTGACGGCGCATCAGACCGTAGGCAGCGGTGGCCGGTTTCGCCGAGTCCGCAGTCAGCTGCACCTTCAGGTCGTCGCGCACCCGACCGATGGCGTCGTCCGCGAACGTCGGGCGCCGGACCATGTCGGAGAGCAGATCCAGACCCGGACCGGCCTGGCCGCTCAACGTCTCCAGGGTCACCGCGCTGGAGTCCGGGTGCGCCGCGGAGGTCAGCTTGCCGCCCAGTTCGTCGACGGTGGCGGCGATCGCGGCCGCGTCGCGGTCGCCGGCGCCCTGCCGCAGCATGTTCACGGCGAACTGGGCCATACCCGGTTCGGCGACCGGGTCGGCGGCGCTGCCGTAACGGGTGACCATCGAGGCGGTCACCAGGGGCAGCCCGTCGAGGTGGACCAGATAGACCGGAAGGCCGTTGCTCAGGACGAACCGTTGCACGCCGGGCAGGTCCACGGGCGGTGCCGGCGTCGGGTCCGGGACCGAGTTTCGCCACAGCTCGGTCGTCGAGACGGCGAGCGGTGCGACCGGGGGAGCGGGCGGCGCGGGCGGGTCCGGCGGCAGCACCCGTGGGCCGGGCAGGGTAGTCACCACGACTCGGCCGTCGGTCCGTAGTTGGCCGGTGACGAAGGCCTGGACGTCCGCGGTGCTGACCGCCGCGTGCCGGTCGATGTCGGCCTGCAGGTAGTCCGGCCGTCCGGTGTAGAAGACGTAGCGGTTGATCGTGTCGGCCCGTCCGTCGAAGTCGCCGATCGGTTCCATGGCACGTACGGCCGCGGCGACCTGGGTGGTGCGGGCCCGGGTCAGGTCCGCGTCGGAGGGCCCGGCGGTCCGCAGCGCGGCCAGGTCCGCGTCGATCGCGGACTCGACCTCGGCCGCGGTGTGGCCAGGCTTGGCCACCGCGGTGATCGAGAAGATCGAGGGGTGGGCCAGCGAGAACTGCGAGGCCGACACCGACTGCGCGATCTTCCGGTCGCGGACCAGGTCCCGGTACAGCAGGCCGGACTCCGAGCCGGCCAGCAGTTGCGCGACCACGTCGCCGCTCGCATCGCCCGGGGCGAACGCCGGGGGAGTCAGCCAGGCCATCTCGACCCGTTGCAGGTCGACCTTGTCGGTCAGCGTGACGTCCTTCTCGGCGCTGATGTGCGGGATCGCGATGTTCGGCGCCGCCGCCTCGGGACCACGCGGGATCGGCCCGAAGTACTTGCTCACCCAGGCCTTCGCGTGGTCCGGGTCGAAGTTCCCGGCGATCACCAACGACGCGTTGTTCGGTACGTAGTACCGGTGGAAGAACGCCCGCACCCGGTCCAGGGTCGCGGCCTGGATGTCGGCGTGCGAGCCCATCACCGCGGCGTGATAGGGGTGGTCCTCCGGGAAAAGCTGGTGCCAGCTCTCCTCGTCGCTCAACGCGTACGGGCGCTGCTCGCGGTTCTGCCGGCGCTCGTTGCGGACGACCTCCTGCTGGTTGTACAGGGTGGTCGCGGTCAGGGCGTCGAGCAGGAAGCCCATCCGGTCGCTCTCGGCCCACAGGGCCAGTTCGAGCCGGTCGGCGGGCAGATTTCCGATCACGTAGTTGGTCCGGTCGAACGAGGTCGACGCGTTGTAGATCGCCCCGGTGCCCTCGATGAGTTGGTCCAGCTTCCCGTGCGGGATGTGGCCCGAACCCTGGAACATCATGTGCTCGAACAGGTGGGCGAAGCCGGTCTGGCCGGGCTCCTCGTTCGCGGCTCCGACGTGGTACCAGATGTTGGTCGACACGGTCGAGACGTGCGGATCCCGCGACAGGATCACCTGCAACCCGTTGGGCAGCACGTAGGTCTCCATCGGCAGCGCCACCCGTGGGGTGGTCGCGGCGATCGACCCCTGCCCGCCGGAGACCTGCGCCCCGACCGCGGCCAGGGCCACGCAGAGCAGGACCACCAGCAGCGGCGCGTACCGACGCACCCGCAAACCCACGACGCCTCCCCGGCCGATCACGTCGGAGGCTCGCAGGCTAGCCAGGCGAGCGGCACGACACAATTGCGACACCGACCGGGTGGGAGGCAATCTCGATGGAGCCCTTCGGGGAGCGTCTGTGGGGCGCACTGCGCGAGCACGGGCCGTTGTGCGTGGGCGTCGACCCGCACGCCGAGTTGCTCGCCGCCTGGGGGCTGCCGGACGACGCAACCGGCGCGGAGACCTTCGGCCGGCGTGTGGTGGAGGCGCTGGCGGGCCGGGTCGCCGTGGTCAAGCCGCAATCGGCGTTCTTCGAGCGCTTCGGCTCGGCCGGGGTCCGGGCCCTGGAGGCCGTCCTCGCCGATGCCCGGGCAGCCGGACTGCTGTGCATCATCGACGTCAAACGCGGCGACATCGGGTCGACGGCCGCGGCCTACGCCGCCGCCTACCTGAACCCCGACTCGCCGCTGTCCGCCGATGCCCTGACCGTGTCGCCCTACCTGGGCTTCGGGTCCCTCCAGCCGTTCCTCGACGCCGCCGCGGCACACAACGGCGGGGTGTTCGTGCTCGCGCTGACCTCCAACCCGGAGGGTCCGCAGGTCCAGCACGCCAGAGCGCCGGACGGGCGCAGCGTGGCCGGGGTGATGCTCGAGGCAGTGCGCAGGCAGAACTTCGGGGTGAGACCGCAGGGCTCGGTGGGGGTCGTGGTCGGCGCGACGATCGGTTCGACCGACGAGGACCTCGCGATCAACGGTCCGCTGCTGGTCCCGGGCCTGGGCGCGCAGGGCGGCGGTGGGGCGGACCTGCGGCGCATCTTCGGCGCCGTTGCGGGCAATGTGGTGCCCAGTGTGTCGCGTGAGGTGCTCCGGGCGGGCCCGAACCCCGGCGCGCTGGCCGATGCTGCACAACGGGCCGCAGGTGAATACGCTTCGGCGCTGGGGTAGCGTCACTTCGGGGTTGTCCGTACGGCCTCTTCGACCTCGTGTTGCCCGTGTGCGCGGGGGTTCGCTAACTTCCGTTTCGACCGCGTCGTCTTGCCGTTGTCCGATCGAACAACTGGGGTGACCCTCCGTGGCTCTTCCTCCGCTGACTCCCGAGCAGCGCGCCGCCGCATTGGAGAAGGCTGCCATTGCGCGGCGCGAGCGGGCTGAGGTGAAGAATCGGCTCAAGCACTCGGGCGTCACGCTGGCCAGCGTGATCAAGGAGGGCCAGGAGGACGAGATCGTCGGCAAGATGAAGGTTTCGGCACTGCTGGAGTCGATGCCCGGTGTCGGCAAGGTCCGCGCGAAGCAGATCATGGAGCGGCTCGGGATCTCCGAGACCCGTCGCGTCCGCGGCTTGGGCACCAACCAGATCGCCGCTCTCGAGCGCGAGTTCGGCGCCGGTTCTTGACCGACGACGCATCCGCGTCGCCGGAGAACCCCAAGGCCAACCGCCTGCTGGTCCTGTCCGGGCCGTCCGGGGTAGGCAAGAGCACGTTGTTGGCGGCCGTCCGACAGGCCGCCCCGGAACTCTGGGTCTCGGTCTCCGCGACGACCCGGCATCCGCGGCCCGGTGAGCGGCACGGCGTCGAGTACTACTTCGTCGATCGTGCCGAGTTCGCCGGGATGGTGCGCGACGGGCATCTGCTCGAGTGGGCCGAGTTCGCCGGCAACTGCTACGGGACCCCGCGTGAGCCGGTGCTGGACCGGCTGGCCGCCGGCCGCTCGGTGCTGCTGGAGTTGGAGATCCAGGGCGCCCGCCAGGTGCGGGCCGCGATGCCCGAGGCGACCCTGGTGTTCCTGGCCCCGCCGAGCTGGGAGGAACTCGTGCGCCGGCTGGTCGGTCGCGGCACCGAACCGCAGGAGGTGATCGACCGGCGGCTGGAGGTGGCCCGTGCGGAACTGGCCGCCGGGTCGGAGTTCGACGTGACGCTGGTGAACACGTCGGTCTCCGCGGTGCTGGCCGAACTGTTAGCCTTGACTCAACTCCCGCTGTGCTGAATCACTCCAAGGCACAGGGCTGAGCTGCTGCTGTGTTCATTTTATCGAAGGGTTGACGCGTGTCCGGAACGTTCGCCGCTCCCGAGGGCATCACCAACCCACCGATCGACGAGCTTCTCGAGGCCACCGACTCGAAGTACAGCCTGGTCTCCTACGCCGCCAAACGCGCCCGGCAGATCAACGCCTACTACTCGCAGCTCGGTGAGGGCCTGCTCGAGTACGTCGGCCCGCTGGTCGACACCCACATGCACGAGAAGCCGCTGTCGATCGCCCTGCGGGAGATCAACGCCGGCCTGCTGACGTCCGAGCCGATCGAACCGCCCGACAGGTAAGCCGACCGGAGTCAGTGGATGTCGGCGACCGCACCCCGCGTGGTGCTCGGGGTGTCGGGCGGCATCGCGGCCTACAAGGCCTGCGAGCTGCTGCGCCGCTTCACCGAGTCCGGAGCCACCGTCCGGGTCGTACCGACCGCCTCGGCCCTGCGCTTCGTCGGTGCCGCTACTTGGGCCGCGTTGTCCGGGCAGCCGGTGGCCACCGAGGTCTTCGAGGACGTCCACGAGGTGCCGCACGTGCGCCTCGGGCAGCAGGCCGACCTGGTTGTGGTGGCCCCGGCGACCGCGGACCTACTGGCCCGGGCTGCCGCCGGTCGCGCCGACGACCTGCTCACCGCCACCCTGCTGACCGCCCGCTGCCCGGTGCTGTTCGCCCCGGCCATGCACACCGAGATGTGGGAGCACCCGGCCACCGTCGAGAACGTCGCCACCCTGCGTCGTCGCGGCGCGGTCGTGCTCGACCCCGCGTCGGGCCGGCTGACCGGCGCCGACACCGGACCGGGCCGGCTTCCGGAGCCGGAGCAGATTCATGCGGCTGCGCTGCAGCTGTTGGCGCGTGGCTGCGCGCCGGTCGATCTGACGGCTCGGCGGATCGTGATCTCGGCCGGCGGCACCCGGGAACCGTTGGACCCGGTCCGTTTCCTCGGCAACCGGTCCACCGGGCTCCAGGGCTACGCGTTGGCCACGACAGCGGTGGCCCGCGGCGCCGAGGTGACCCTGGTGGCGGCCAACTGCGAGCTGCCCGACCCGGCCGGGGTCAAGGTCGTCCGGGTGGGCACGGCGCTGGAGCTGCGAGCCGCGGTCCGCGACGCGGCCGCTGATGCTGACGCGGTCGTGATGGCCGCCGCGGTGGCGGACTTCCGGCCGCAGGCCGTGGCCGGCGCCAAGATCAAGAAAGGCGACACCGAACCGGAGCCGCTGGTACTGGTCCGCAACCCCGACGTGCTGGCCGAGCTCTGCGAGCACCGGCCGCGCATCGGTCAGGTGATCGTCGGCTTCGCCGCCGAGACCGGCGACGCCGAGCACAGCGTGCTCGACCACGGCCGGGCCAAGCTGGCGAAGAAGCGGTGCGACCTGCTGGTCGTCAACGAGGTGGGGGACGGTCGGGCCTTCGGGACCCCGGACAACGCGGCGGTGGTCCTCGGCCTCGACGGCTCGACCACCGAGGTGCCGAACGGCCCGAAGACCGCGTTGGCCCACGTCGTTTGGGACCTGGTCGTCGCCCGGCTGCCCACGATCTGACGCCGCATCAGGCCCGTCGACAACCCCAGGCGACCATGGAGGACGAGATGTCAGCCGAACACAACGGAACCTTCGACCTGGTCATCCGGGGCGGGACCGTCGCGGACGGCACCGGGGGAGCGCTGCGAACCGCGGACGTCGCGGTGCGCGACGGCCGGGTCGCCGAGGTGGGCACGGTATCCGGCCGCGGCCATCGGGAGATCGACGCGGCCGGCCTGCTGGTCGCTCCCGGCTGGGTCGACGTGCACACCCACTACGACGGCCAGGCGACCTGGGACAACCGGCTGGCCCCGTCCTCGCCGCAGGGCGTCACCACGGTCGTGTTCGGCAACTGCGGGGTGGGCTTCGCCCCGGTCCGGCCCAGTGAGCACGACCGCCTGATAGCGCTGATGGAGGGCGTGGAGGACATCCCCGGGACCGCGCTGCACGAGGGTCTGCCCTGGACCTGGCAGTCGTTCCCGCAGTACCTCGACGCCCTCGACGCCCTGCCGCACGACATCGACGTCGCCGCGCAGGTGCCGCACGGGGCGTTGCGCGTCCACGTGATGGGCGACCGGGGCGCGGCCGGCGAGGACGCCACGGCCGCGGACATCGCCGAGATGGCCGAGCTGGTCGAGCAGGCGGTGCGTGCCGGTGCGCTGGGCTTCACCACCTCGCGCAGCACCAACCACAAGTCCAGCACCGGTGAGCCGACCCCGTCCCTGACCGCCTCGGAGAGCGAACTCGTCGGCATCGCGGCCGGGCTCAAGGCAGCCGGCAGCGGGGTCATGCAACTGCTGTCCGACTTCGCCGACGTCGACGCCGAGTTCGAGCTGATCCACCGGATGGCCGCCGCGTCCGGCCGGCCGCTGTCGTTCACGCTGGCCGAGCAGTTGGCCTTCGCAAGGCCCGACGACAAGGTGCCGTACCTGGCGATCCTCGACCGGATCGGCCGGTCCCGGGCCGCCGGCGTGCAGCTGACCGCCCAGGTCGCCCCGCGCGCCATCGGCCTGATGATGGGCCTGGAGGCGACGCTGCACCCGTTCGTCGCCAACCCGGTCTTCGCCGAGATCGCGGAGCTGGACCTCGCCGCCCAGGTGGTCGCGCTGCGCGACCCGGCGTTCCGGCAACGGCTGCTGACCGCGGCCAACGCCGGCTCCGACAAGCTCGGCGGGAGCATGGTGACCCGCTACGACCGGTTGGTCGAACTCGGCGACCCGCCGAACTACGAGCCGCCCGCCTCGGCCAGCATCGCCAACCGGGCCGCCGCCGCCGGGGTCAGCCCGGAGGAGATGGCGCTGGACGTCATGCTCACCGCGCAGGGCCGCGGCCTGCTGTACCTGCCCGCGGCGAACTACCTGAACTGGAACTTCGACGTGGTGCGGGAGATGCTCGTGCACCCGTGCGCGGTGCCCGGGCTCTCCGACGGCGGCGCCCACGTCGGCACGATCTGCGACGGCGGGTTCCCGACGTTCCTCCTGTACTGGTGGGGTCGGGACCGGCCGTCCGGTCGCCTGCCGGTCGAGTGGCTGGTCGCGCGGCAGACCGCCGCGACGGCCCGGTTGGTCGGGCTGGAGGACCGCGGCGTGCTGGCCCCGGGCTACCGGGCCGACATCAACGTCCTGGACTTCGAGAAGTTGGCGCTGCGGGCCCCGCGGATGCACGCCGACCTGCCTGCCGGCGGGCGGCGCTTCCTGCAGCCGGCGACCGGATACCGCCACACGTTCGTGGCCGGCCTCGAGACCTACGTCGACGGCGAACCGACCGACGCGCTTCCCGGCCGGCTGGTGCGTGGGCCGCAACAGCTCGCGGCTTCCGTCTCCTGACGGCGAACTCCTGACGGGTCGGCCGGCGGCGGGCAAAATTCCACGGTGCCGCGTGGTGCCGGCCGCAGGATCTGCCGATGGGTCATCGTGACGCCCACGGTCGTGCGGCCGCGCGACTGCGGGCTGATCGGGGGCATCGGTGAGGAAGTCCGGACGCGCACTGCTGTTGACCGTCTCGTTGGCCGTGCCGCTGGTGGCGTGCGGCCTGACCGGAAAGACGACCACCGCCGGTCCGGCGCCCGGCAGCGCCGCCCCGTCGCCGACCGCCTCGGCATCCCGGACCGCCTCGCCCACCGCGGCTCCGTCCGGGACCGCGCCGGGCGCGTTCGGCGTGCGCGCCGCGCACATCACCTCGTTCGGCTGGGCCGAGCCGACGTTGCGCGACCCGATCCTGGAGCTGGTCAAGGAGAAGAAGCTCGACGCGGTCCAGTTGGACATCAAGGACGAGGACGGCATCGTCGGCTACGACTCGCAGGTGCCGTTGGCCGTGGCGGCGGGCACCGTGATGAAGCGCTTCGACATCAAGGAGGCCGTGTCCACGATCCACGCCGCCGGCGCCAAGGTGATCGGGCGCATCGTGACCTTCCGCGACCCGCGCCTGGCCCGGTGGGCGGTCAAGAACCAGAAGATGGACTACGTCATCCAGAACACCTCTGGTGGCGCTTACAACGCGGGCACGTACGGCACCGCGGCATTCACGAACTTCGCCAACCCCGACGTGATCGAGTACAACGTCGCGTTGGCCGAGGAAGCCGCCAAGGCCGGCTTCGACGGGATCATGTACGACTACGTCCGCAAGCCGGAGAACACCGGCCAGGTGTACCCGGGCATCGGCTCGCAGACCCCCGTGCAGGCGATCACCGCATTCGTGAGGACCGCCGCCGGCCGGATCCACGCCGCAGGCGCCACGGCCGGCGCCGCCGTCTTCGGCATCTCCGCGTTCGCCCCGACCCTGGTGGCACAGGACATCCCGCAGTTGGCGAAGTACCTGGACTTCGTCTCGCCGATGATCTACCCGTCCCACTGGAACTCCGGGGAGTACTCGGTGTCCTCCCCGGTGCATCAGCCGTACGACATCGTCAAGCGGTCGCTGATGGACTTCAACCGGCTGGTGATCGGCACCAACTGCCGGATCCAGCCGTGGTTGCAGAACTTCAGCTGGCCGATCCTGTACTCCTCCGACGACGTCGCCGCGCAGATCAGGGCCGCGAAGGACGACGGGATCAACAGCTTCTTCCTGTGGAACGACTCCTCAAAGGTCGGGCTGGGCGCGCCCGCGCTGGTCGCCCGCGACGCCTCGAGCGACGCGCCCGGGCAGGTCGTCTACTCGGTGGGCAAGCCCGGCAATGCCTCCGACGGCACCACGGAGGAGGCCAAAGCCAAGGAGTTCATCGACGCCTGGTTGGCCTGGGTCGACGCCGGCAAGCAGGGCACGTTCGTCGACCCCCTGGGCTCCGGCGGGACGCCCACACCCACCTCGGGCCCCTGACACCGGTGCGCCGGTACACTTTGCGCGTCCAGTAGTTGTCCTTGAGGAGCGTTGTGTCCCGTCGTCTGTTCACCTCGGAGTCGGTAACCGAGGGCCATCCGGACAAGATCGCCGATCAGATCAGCGACTCGATCCTCGACGCGCTGCTCAAGGAGGACCCGCGCAGCCGCGTGGCGGTCGAGACGTTGATCACGACCGGCCAGGTGCACGTGGCCGGTGAGGTCACCACCCAGGGCTACGCCGACATCCCGACGATCGTCCGGGAGCGGGTGCTCGACATCGGCTACGACTCGTCGAAGAAGGGCTTCGACGGCGCCTCGTGCGGCGTCTCGGTCTCGATCGGCTCGCAGTCGCCGGACATCGCCCAGGGCGTCGACTCCGCCTACGAGGAGCGCGAGGGCGAGGGCCACGACGAGCTCGACCGGCAGGGCGCCGGCGACCAGGGCCTGATGTTCGGCTACGCCTGCGAGGACACCCCCGAGCTCATGCCGCTGCCGATCCAGCTGGCCCACCGCCTGGCGCAGCGGCTGTCCTCGGTCCGCAAGTCCGGCACCGTCCCGTACCTGCGGCCGGACGGCAAGACCCAGGTCACCATCGAGTACGAAGGCGATCGCCCGGTCCGCCTGAACACGATCGTCGTCTCCAGCCAGCACGCCGCGGACATCGACCTGAAGACGCTGTTGGCCCCCGACGTGGCCGACCATGTCGTCGCGCCGGAGCTGGAGGGTCTGGACATCGAGACCGCCGGCTACCGCCTGCTGGTCAACCCGACCGGCCGCTTCGAGGTCGGCGGCCCGATGGGCGACGCGGGCCTGACCGGCCGCAAGATCATCGTCGACACCTACGGCGGCATGGCCGCGCATGGCGGCGGCGCGTTCTCCGGAAAAGATCCGACAAAAGTGGACCGCTCCGCCTGCTACATGGCGCGCTACGTGGCGAAAAACATCGTCGCGGCGAACCTGGCGGGCAAGTGCACCGTCCAATTGGCCTACGCGATCGGCGTCGCCGAGCCGGTCAGCGTCATGATCGACACTCAAGGAACGAGCGACATCGATGAGGAAACGCTGG